>CAYYHB010000005.1:0-62507 GCA_964471395.1 uncultured Burkholderiales bacterium
ACCAGGGCGTCCAGGGTGGACTCGCGGCCGGCCTTCTCGCGCTCTTTGGCCACGAACTCCTCGCGCTCGGCGGTCAGCTTCTTGATCTTAGACTGGATGTCTTCGCGCTCTTTCTGCTTCTCGGCCACGTACTTCTTGCGCTCATCGGTGTTCATGGATTGCATCGGAGCGGGCAGGTCGGCGGGCGAGACGCGGCCGAGGTCAACTTTGCCGTCTTTGGCGGCATCCACCAGGTCCCAGCTGGAGTTGTCATACTGCTTGGAGGACTTGGCCGCGGCCCGATAGGCCACTACCTCGGAGGAGGCGCCGGCTGCGTTCTGGTCCTGGGCAGCCTGGCGCGAATAGGCTACCTGGCCCTCGGCGCCATAGGGCACGTAGGAGTTGTTGAGCTGCGAGCTGAGGCGGGCCAGCTCGTCGTCTTGCGGGGCGGCGATGTAGGCGACCTTCTGGTTGGTGTCCAGGGTCAGGTAGCGGCCGTCGCCCAGGGAGGCGCCCTGCGACCACATGGCGGCGTCCCGATCGCTGGGGCTGCCGCAGAAGATGGTGTTGACGAAGATGTTGCGCTTCTTGGCGGCGGCGCACACGTCGCGGAAGTTGAGCGGGCCCTGGTCGAAGGGCTCGTTGCCGGCCACGAAGATCAGGTTCAGGTCGCCCGGCTTCTTGCTCCAGTCGAGCTCATTCAGGCCGGCCTGGATGACGCTGGCGCAGTATTCCTCTCCACCATTGGTGCGCAAAGCGAAGAGCTCTTCGGAGACCTTGTCGAGCTCGGTGGTGAAGCCCACCACTTTGCGCACATAGCCCTTCTCGCCTGAGAGGCTGTCGTTGCCGAACTCGTAGAGGGCCACCTCCAGGCGCGGCTCCTTGCCCTGGTAGCGGGCCTTGCCGAATTCGTTGACCACGCGCCAGAGCTGGTTGCGGGCCTGGTCGATCAGCCCGTCCATGCTGTTGGAGGTGTCGAGCATGATGGCCAGCTTGATGGTGGGCGCGTCGCTGGCCACCGGCACCGGGTCGGGGTTGGCGGTTCGGGTGAGAGCCGGGGTGGGAGTCACCACCACGACCTGTGGTTGGGGCTTCTGCACCCAGAAATAGGTGGACATGACGCCCGCCAGGAAGAGGCTCGAGAGGACCAGGCCTTGCTTGTTCATCGTTCAGGACGCTCCCCGTTCGGTGTTGGATGAGGTTATGGTCGTGGAAGGGCCGGGAATCTTCCCGGAGAAAATCAGTCGGTGAAAGTTTCAGTGATGACGGGAGCGGTCGGAAAGATCTTGCTGATCGCTATGCTGTCAGGGCTCCCCCTGCTGGCGGAAGGCGAGCCGGTCACGCCCGGCATCACGCTCAATAAGGCGTATGGCCAGGCGCGGCTGGCCGACCAGCAGCGCTGCATCGTGGAGTACGACGTGCGCTCGGTGGGAGGAGCGGGGATCCTGCTCTTCATCTGGGGCCCCAAGGACCCTCCCGAGCAGCCCCGGCGGGTGTGGCGCTTCGACAAGCCCCACGACAGCCGACAGCTTTCCATGAATGATCTGCCCCTGTCGCTCTACGCGCTTCGCTGCGTGGCCATCGACCGGGAGGGCAAGCCTGTGGCCCTCCCTTCTCCTTTCATTGCCCTGGAGTATGGAGGCTGGAAGGCTTGGCGCGACGTGCAGCCGGACACGGCGGCCCAGCCCGGCACCTTCGCCGACGCGGGACGCCTGACCCCGGAGAACATGGAGGACCGGCCCGAGGTGGTGGTGCTGCCGGGCGCAAACGTGTGCGGCTACGGCAAGTCGATCGTGCTGACGGCGGCCATCAAGAACCTGCCGTCCGACGAGCAGGTGCTGTGGGAGGTCGAGGGCGAGGGGGACATCAAGGTGATGAACCAGGGGCAGGCGGTGTTCACGGCGCCAACCGACATGGTGGGGCAGAGCTTGAGCCGGGTGATCGTGCGCAGCCGGCGCTACCCGGACGTGTACGGGACGGCCTCGGTGCTGATCACGGACGTGAAGGAAGGGGACAATCCGGGGGTTCGCTAGCTTTCCGGGGGTCGGGCGAGCAGGAAGTCCTCCCAGGCCATGGCCTGAATCCCCAGACGGCGGGCGGCGCTCAGCTCGCTGCGGCGGCAGAGGACGAGGGGACGGAACTCAGGCCAACGCCGGGTAAACTCGGCCAGGCCTTCCAGCGCGCGTGAGCGGACCTCCCCGGTGGTGACCTCGACCGCCCAGCGACCCCAGCTGCCTTCGAGCACGGCGTCAACCTCGAGGGGCTCCTCGCGCCAGTAGGCGACCTCCTGGCCGGAGTTCCAGGCGTGAGCCAGGCAGGCGTTCTCGAGAAAGGCGCCCCAGCGCTCGGAGGAAAGCGGGCCGATGCCGACCGACAGACGGAGAAGGGCGTTGTTGAGGCACACCAGCTTGGGGGGGGCGGCGCGGCGGCGGGCCAGGTTGGGAGAGAACTTCGGCAACGAAGCCACGAAAAATGTCTCGCGCAACAGCTCGAGGTAGTGGGCCAGCGTCTCCAGGGCTCCCGGATCGAGCAGCTGGCCCTGCAGCTTCTGCAAGGAGACGATCCGGGCCGGCGAGGCTGCGCAAACGGCAAAAAGCTGGCGCAGAAGGGCCGGCTTGCGCACCTGGGTCAGAGCCAGCAGATCCCGACCCAGGGCCGGCTCCACGATGGCGTCGCGCAGGTAGGCCAGCCAGCGGGCGGGCTCGGGCAGCAGGCCAAAGGCGCCCGGATAGGAGCCCCACTCGACCAGGGTGCCAACGGCTTGCTCGGGATCGATTCCCAGCTCGTCAGCCAGAGCCCGGGCCGTCCAGTGGTTGAGGACCAGGCGCTCGAATCGACCCGCCAGGCTCTCCCGCGAACCGGAACCGACCTTCAGGGCCGACGAGCCGCTGACCACCAGGTGAGCGGGGAGCCGGGAGCGCAGGATGCGGTCCCACTCGCCCTTGAGGCGCACATCCCACTGGCTCAGATGGGGAACCTCGTCGAGCATGAGAATGCCGGACCCGTGGCGCTCACAGGTCTCCTCGAGTTGCCTGAAGAGCCGTTCGAAGAAGCCTGGCAGGGCGGCGGCGGGCTCGTCGGCCGAGGCGTAGAATGCGGTGGGCCCGAGCCGGCTCACCAGGTCGAGCAGCAGGGTCGTCTTGCCCACCTGGCGGGGGCCAACCAGCATCTGGATGCGCCCGGGCGCGCTCTCGCGCAGGCGCTTGAGCAGCTCGCGGCGGCAGGCGGACAGGCCAACACTGTCAGACATATCCGAATAATTATTCGGGTATGACGAAATACCCTGGTTAGGCCGGGGGTGGCGGCGCCCCCGTTCGTCGAGGTGGCCGCTCGAAGCTTGCTGACCATCGACGAAGGGGCGGAATCACCCTGGGTGCTTGGAGAGAGAGAACGCGGAGATCTGCTGACGATCAACGAGGGGGGCCGGCGGAATCAGCTCGCTTGTAGAGATAGAGAACGCGCGACGTGCCAGGGATCTGCTCGCGGGCCACGGTCTCGTAGAACCGGGCGAAGCCGGCCTGAAAGCCTTCCTCGGTGTAGTCTTGATAGCGCTCCAGGTTGCCCTGGCAGAGGCGCTGGACCTGGGAATCGTCGCCCCCCACATACTCCACCAGCAGCCAGGGAGCGAGGCGGGCCAGGAACTCGGCCTGACCGGCAAAGGGCACCATGCACGAGATGCGCAGGTGGTGCACCAGGGCCAGGGCCAGCAGGAGGCCGGCCGGGCCGCGCTCTTCGAGCGAGCTACGCTCTTGATGGGCCCAGCCCTGAGAGGGAGCGGGGTTGGCCAGGTCTTGCACCAGGGGCAGGACGTCCAGGCTCTCGGCGCGAGCCAGCTCCAGGCCCCGCTGGACGCAGGCGGGGTCGAGGTCGAAGGAGACCACGCTCAGGCCCTGGCGGGCCAGCAAGCGGCTGAAGGAGCCGGTGTTGGCGCCCAGGTCCCAGACCGAGGAGGGCCGCGGGCTTACCTGAGCCACGAGCTGCGTGACCAGCTGCTCCTTGGCCTGCATGGCCTGGTCGGAGTAGTTGGTGTCCTGGTAGTAGCCCTGCCAGTTGCCGGACTCACGCCACCTCAGGCCGCGAATGGTGGACTCGAGGTTGTCCACGATGCCGAAGAGGCCGGTGCGGCTGATGCGCCCCTCGCGCCGGGTGGCCGAGGCCTGGGAGAAACGAGCCTGACTGCGAGCGTGCAGGTGAACGTGGGTCAGGGCTCCCAGCTTGAAGAGGGTGCGGCGAGGCAAGAGCGAGCTGGCCACGTCCAGGGGGACCCCGTCGAGATAGACGCGAGAGAGCTGACCGAGGCGGACGTCGCGATAGGCCATCAACAAGAGCGGGGCCAGGAAGTGCTGACAGAACTGACCGTAGGCCTGCCAGGGCTGGCCTTCCGCATAGCTCTCGAAGGACAGAGTGTCGATGAAGACGGGCCGGGTACCCAGGAACTGGACGTTGTAGGCGCTGGCGTCCTTCACGATCATGCCCTGGTCCAGGGCCAGCTTGAGGATGTCCAGCGTCAAGAGGGCGGCCTCCTTGAGCTGCGCAAAGCACCACTCGTAGGGGTAGGAGATGAAGGGGACGGCCCGGGGCCTCAGCACGCGATGGGCGGGCGGGCTGCAGGCGAGCTCGAGGTCGGTCTCCTCGTGGGGGATGAGCCAGCCTTTGTCCACCAGCCGCTGGTAGAGCCCGCTCTGGATGAGGCGATCGTAGTGGGGAGCGTAGACCGGGTTGACCTGGCGCAGCAGCTCGTCCTCGCGGGTGAACATGAAACCGCTCGGGTCTCGAAAGGAGCTCTGCAAGGGGAGCTGGGCCCGGGTCAAGGACAAAAGCTTACTTGGAGGAGTCGCGCTTGCGCCGGAACAGGCCGACGAATCTATGCCAGGCGCTCTTCACGTAGAAGAGCGAGCCGAACAAGAAGGCCAGGACGATCTGCAGGATATAGCTGCCCGAGCCGAGGTCGATGTAAGCCTGGGCCGGCCTGAGGGTCAGCAAGGCGAGAAGGAAGATGGCGAGAAACCTGTGCATGCGATGAAGCTCCCAAAATTGTCCGGGAAAGTTCGCCGACATGGGCCAGCATCCTTTACGGGGAGGTCTGGTTGACCTGATCGGTAATGTCGGTGAACTTGAAATGCTTGGCGGCCTCGAGCAGATAGAAGGCCCTGTTGGGCAGGAGCTCGAGGTTGGTCCCAAAGAAGCGGTTGAAGATGACGCGGAAGTAGTTGACCGGGGAGAGGTCCTCGGGAATTCCGGTGTAGTCACGTCCGGGCAGGTAGAGCGCACAGAGGTTGGGGTAGCGCTGCTGGTAGGTGGCCGGAGGCTCGAGCTGGAGGGGGACGGGTCCGTGGTCGCCCTGGATCAAGATGACGCTCTCGCGGGCGGGGTCCTTGAGCAACTCGGCCACGATCGGCTCCACCTGGCTCTGGAGGAACTCGGCCTGGCCGGCGTAGCCCGGGGCGTGGTCGCGCTTGCCCTCCCAGTCGAAGGAGGGGTCGGCGAAGGGCCGACCCCCCTGCGCGTCCACGAAGAAGGGGGAGTGGGGGCAGAGGACGTGCAGCATGACGAAGCGAGGGGCATCGCCCTGCCGGGGCAGCTCGCGGAGCTCCTGCAGGGCTTCAAGCAGGATGTCGCGGCGAAGATCGAGCTCGGGAATGGTGAGAAGGTCAGGGGCGATGACATCCACCGGGGTGTGCTTGAAGAACACGTAGAAGAATCCGTTGACGCTGCGGCGCGAGCCGAGTCGCCGGGTGGTGGCCTCGAAGGCCCGGGTGAAGTGAACGCCTCCGTAGATGTTGATGATCTCGTAGCCCTGCTCGCGCAGAAAGCGGGTCACCCGGTTGGTGTGGATCAGCGGGATGAGGGGATACTCGGAGGGGTAGTCGGCGGGGAGCCCCACGCTTTCCTGGTCGATGTAGGCGTAGTTGAGCTCGCAGGCCAGGGCGTAGGAGGTGGTGGGGTAGTTGGCCAGGCTGCGGGTGAAGACTTTGAACCCCAGCTTCTCGAGCGAAGCCACGAAGGGCCCGGTGCGCACCCCGTAGTCACGCTCGAGCACGTCCGGACGCCCGAAGGCATCGAGCACGAAAACGTAGATGTCGGGCTTGCTCTTGACCGGTCCGGGCGAGGTCAGCTCCAGGCGAGGACGCAGCTGGCCGGCCACGTTGAGGGCCCCGGTTCCGGCGGCCAGCACTACGGCCGCCACCGAGCAGACGAAAGCAAAGCGCACCAGGCCCCGCAGGTCGAATCTCAGGCGAAAGAGCACCACTCCGGCCAGCAGGGTCACCCCCGCCAGGAGAAACAGAAAGCGCACCCGCGTCTCGTGGGACGGATCGGCCGTGCCCACCAGGGCCAGTTCGGTGCCCACTTTCTGGGAGAAGCGATGGTAAGCGTAGACGATGCGCTCGTAGCTAAAGAAGAAGAAGGCGCCCAGCCCGGTGATGAGGCCCACCCGGTCCATGTCCTTGAGCCAGGCCCAAAGCCCCAGCTCGATGGCCGCGATCAGCCCCAGCAGAAGGCCGGCCACGAACAAGAACTCGGAGAGATTGACCTCGATGAAGTTGGTCAAATAGAAGTGGATCAGCACGAAGGTCGTGAACAGGAGCGGGAGCGAGAACGCTTTCCAGCTCGTGGAGCGGACCTTTGGGGGGCTTGACTCGTCGGACACGGGGCCGCCCTTCTTGTCGGGGGCGCAAGTCCCTCCCCCGCGGGCCATCGGGCGATGTTACAGTGCCGCACGAAAGGCCCGTTTCCTGGTTGGGTGTTCTACGGCGTCCGCGTGTGGGCGTTCGGGGCCAGCCTCAACCTGGTCTCCTCGGCGACCCATGGAAACAAGAGACCATCCAGTCTGGAGTTACTCCGAGTCTGGCTGCTGACAAGTGGATTGTCATCGGACTGGACGGAGGACGGATTCGGACGAGGGAATAGGAATCCGTCTCGATGGCCAGTGTGGAGCCGCCCAGCTACCGACTTGCCATTTACTCGCCGCCACGAGCTGATCCACGGCGTGTGCCAGTGGATCCGGGGAGCTGACCGATCCGATAGGAAAGAGTTGATGGCATGGTGAACTCACGAACTGGCCTCCTGAAAGGGCTCTGCCCTTGGGTAAAGGCACAGGAGGCTTCTAGCTTTATTCAAGAGACCTTGCTCAGGTCCAGATCAATCGTGCATCTATTCGGGTATGCGCCCGACTTCTACAACGTGGCATGTGCTGCGAACATTCCAAGACTGCGAACACTTGCCAGGACATCCTCGACAGGTTCCCAGCGCTCTGGACCTGCATCTTTCGTGAGGGAGTCGAGCCGACGAACAACTCCTCCGGACGCGCACTCCGTCGTCCGGTCCAGTGGAGACCAACCAGCTTTGGCACGAAGAGTCCTGGCGGAAGCCGATTCGTGGAAAGCGTTCTCACGGTCGTGGAGTCCTGCCGTCGCCAGGGCCGAAACGCTCTGGACTTCCTGCGCAAGGCTGTGGAGGCCTGGATATTCGGCGCCCCTCGGCCCTCGCTTCTCCCGCTGCCCAGCGGTCTCAGAAGGAAAGACCTCGGGTGCCGGGTCTCCGTTGGCTCGTAAGGTGCGGCAGGTCTTGCAGTAATTGGCGCCGACAGACTTGTTTGGAGGCGCCCCCAAGGATAGGCAGGCAATGTCTTTTGCATTTCGAGGCAGAAACCGAGGAAACTTGTATATTGGATACTGATCGATGGCTAGAGATTTGGCACAGAATTGATGAGCGTAACCAAGTCCTAGGATGGGAGCGATGGGATTGGGGGGACCTCTACAGCCATCCCCTGGTCACTTCTATAGGGAATCGCCATCTGAAGCGAATTCTTCTGACTGTGCTGCGAGCGCTGGAGGTCGTTCACCCCGTTCTGCTCCACCGGGCAGTCCGAATGCCCAGGAGAGTCATTCCCAGCGGCTTCTTCCACGTTGGCATGGCGTATTTGTACAGAGAGCAGCTACGGGTCGAGCACCCATGGGACCGGCGAAGACTTGACTCGGTCTTGGAGCAGGCACTACGACTTCGGCTCCCGGTCCAGCATGTAGCGTGGTCTCACCCATACTCGCATCACGCTGGGCCGTGGCGGGGAAGCAGCACCAAGCCGCCCTCCTGCGCTCATCACACTGCGCGACTCGGGAGGTTGCTGCTAGAAGCGAGCCTGACCCCGGGACGGGAGAGATATGCGTCGGATGGGGTGAGCGCGGCGCGGGCCATGATTGCCTACCATAACTGGAGCTTTTATGACGATGGAACCTGCACAGTCAGCTACTATCCGGACACCCACGACGAAACACTCAATGTGGCTGCAGATACCGCGGCCCTCCTCTCCTTGATTCCCGGGGAAACACAAGGCGAGTTCAAGGACCACATCGAGGGCCTAATCAACACCCTCCTCAACGAGCAAAGACCGGACGGAGCCTGGAACTATTGCACATCCAGACATTACGAGCGCACCAATGAGCCAGGATTCATTGACAGCCATCACACAGCCGAAATCGTGCAGGCCCTGGCCTGTGTTCTCCGATCAGAGAGCCTCAGCGAATCAAGACGGGCGTCCATCCAGGCGAGCGTAGACCGAGGTCTGGTGTTTCTACTGGAAAACTTCTTCCTCAACAACGGGACCGCGTTACTCTACTTCCCGGGCCATCGCAGCAAGAGGGGGCACATCGTAGCCTATTCGGAAACCATGGGTGCCATATTTCACACACTAACCAATTGTAAGGCTACGAGCTCAAAACTCCAAGAACTCATCCGAAAGAAGTCAGATTTTATCACGGAACGAGCGCTCGAGCACTTTAACCCGAAAAGTGGAGACGTTGCCTGCACTTACATCTTTGGGAAATACCACAACATCCAATCACTTCGTTGGGGTTCCGCCCCTCTCATGGAAACGATTGTTTACTCACTGCTGATTCGAGAAATTATGACCACCTGTTAATCGTCCATGAACGCCCCGCCCCTGGTCCGTGAATGACCCCGGTGCAAAATGCCAACAGACCCTAGCTACTTGTGAATCGGCGCCATCATCTGCATCTTCAGGATGCGCTGACGACGCTTCATGGGAAGCTGACCCGAGGTCGGCCGGGCGCCCACCACCTCGGGAGCCGGCTCGCTGGTGCTCGCGGCCCGGGCGGCGACCGGCGCTGCCTGGGAGGGGGAGGGTTGGGAGGGCTCCACCCAGAGCTCTGTCTCCACCGGGGCCCGGGCCACCGGCGGAGCTTCCCCGGCCAGCGGAGCCCGCGCCAGCGACGGCTCACTGTCCAGCGGAACCGACTGCGGAGCCCGCGCCAGCGACGGCTCACTCTCCAGCGGAACCGACTGCGGAGCCCGGGCCAGCGACGGCTCGCTCTCCAGCGGAACCGTCTGCGGAGCCTCGGTCACCCCCATCGGCCCGCTCTCCAGCGGCACCGTTTGAGGAGTCCCGGTGGTGGCGGTCGACTGCAGGGGAGCCCGACTCACCGGCCGCGGACCTTTTTCCATCGGCAAAGGCTGCACGCCCTCAGGAGCCTGCTGCGACCCAGGCTGCGCGGGCTCCTCGATCGGATCGGTGGGCCCCTCGTACTCCTCGGCCACCGGGTCCGGGTCCACCGTGGGTCCGAAGTTGTAGCTCAGCTGGAAGCCGAAACGCACCTTTTCCTGAAACTGGGCTGTGGTCATGAACTGAAAGCGGGGGCTGACCGTGAAGCGAAACCCGGCCGACTCGATGGTGCCGTCGGTTTCTCCCATGATGCTGAAGTTGGGCGTGACGTGGAACTCGCCCCCGGCGAACCCCCGGTTCAAGCGTCCGGTTCCCATCCCGGCGTGCAAATCCAGGGCCATCCCCGAGTCGTTGATCGGAAAGCTGTGGCTGACCACCCCGAAGAAGCTGGGGTCGTTGAAGCGTTCCGGGTGGGGGTTGCTGTCCTGGGGGGCCGAGTTGAGCGACTGCACCCCGACGGCAAATCCCGGATGATTGGGCGCGTCCTCCACAGCCAGCCACTTGACTCCGAACACGTGGCGATTGTTCTTGAAGAACCCGCCGTGCAGCGCCATCGCTGAGATCTCCACCCGACCCGGCAACCCACCGACCACCTTGATCGAGCCGTCGTTGTTGAACGGCTCGTCGAAGTCGATCCCCACCGGCGTGGGAGCTCCAGGCAAGATCATGCTGTTCACCGACAGCTGCACCCCGCCGGCCGGCACCACGCGCGCCACGGGGATGTTGATCAGCCCGGTGGTCTCGTTGAAGTTGAAATCGCCTACTGCCCCGTCGGCGCAGGCCGCTCCGGCCAATAAGCCGCACAGGGCCCCCACCATCGCGAAACGGGAAAGCATCAAACCCTCAGTCTCCGATCAGGCGCTCGCGGTTTCCCTCGTAGTAGACCTGGGCCTCTTGGAGGTCTTGCACCTGGCCGATATCCATCCACAGGCCCCGGTGCACGTAAGTGTAGGCAGGCAGCTTACGCTCGAGGATGGTGTGGATCAGGTCGTCGGCCCCGAAGGGAGTATCCTCGGGGATCAGGGGCAGGATGGTGGGACTGAAGATGTACACGCCCATGCTGACCAGGTCGTAGCGGACCGGCTTCTCCATGAAGCTGCGGATCTCGCCCTTGCGCCCTGCCTTGATGACTCCGTAGGGCACGGTGGATGTGCGTCGGTGGCAGGCGATGGTGGCCACCGCGTTGTTGCGGTTGTGGAAGGCCACCATGTCGCGCAGGTTGAGGTCGGTCAGGATGTCGCCGTTGGCCACCAGGAAGGTGCTGTCGAGCTGGTTGGCCACCAGACGCAGCGAGCCGATCGTGCCCAGCGGCACCGATTCCTCGACGCACTCGATGTTCAGCCCGGCACCCAGGCCGTTGGAGAGCAGGGCCCGGATGACTCCGGCCGAGTAACCCAGCGTCAGGGTCACATCGCGGATGCCGAAGCGGCGCAACTGCTTGAGCAAAAGACCCAGGACCGGCTCTTGTCCCACCGGAATGAGCGGTTTGGGCAGCACAAACGTGTAGGGCCGCAGACGCGCGCCGCGTCCCCCGGCCAGCACCACCGCTCGCACCGACTCCATCGGTCCGGGATGCGTGAGAACAGGGGCTTTGGCGGCGTGTTGCTCGCCACTCCCATTCAAGCCTTCGTGGTCCAGACTCGTAAGACGACTCATGCTTGGCACCCTATTCATCTCGACTTCCTAGACTCCTCTTCAAGCTCCCGACCGCCACCTTCCCGGAACCCAGGAAGTGGGAGTTTGCGAGTACAGCACGTTGTTCAAGATTTGTCAAGGCGCATCCAGCCTCCCGGTTCCTGGTGCCAGCAGCCACCGGTTGGGCGAGGACGCCGGACCCCTCCGGGAAACGCTCCGTCGAGCAGCCTTGCCGGGTTCGGGCCGGCAGCCAGGGGCCCGTAGTCCCAGCCCGGCCAGGGGCCCCATGCGAGGGCTGGCCCGCCTGACCGAGACTGCCCACCTGGCTCGAACACCATTTCCATACCTTCGGCTTCACTCGCTCCCCCGGAACCGGCCGGGTTGGCTAGGCTGCTTCCCTCGAACACCAATTCGATACCGGCGGTTCAAGAATCGACCATCCGTTCGCTCCAGGCTGCTCCACCCGATCAAAGGCCCCAACCCTCGGCTGCCCACCGACCCCGGAACGAAGGTTCGGGGGCGGTCCTGTTCCGGTGCAGGATGTCCGCCGGGCGCCATCCCCGCTCTGGAGGGCTCTGTCGATCCGCGCGCGGCGATCGATCGCCGCTTCCAGTCCGTCTAAACCCGAACCCCGCCAGCGACAAAGCTTAACACGCATGCAACCTCTTGCGACCCTTCCAAGGCTATGGTTGCACGTGTGAACGTAGCTGCCCCCATCCTGCCATCCCGTGCGCCCGCCATGCCAGCCGCGGCCAGCCCGGCCCGACCCGTCCTGCAAAACCAGGGCGACCCGACCGAGCGCTACCTCGGCCGCGTGGCCCAGCGCGCCCTCCAGCAGCTGGGCACCATGGCCGCCACCACCGCCGGCCTCATCGTGGGCACCTCCCTGGGCTCGATCTGGGCTGTCCCCCTGGGCGTGCAGAGCGTCAACCTGATGCTCATGGCCGCCGGCACCCTGGGCTCAGGCCTGGCCGGGGCGGCGGCCGGCTACGCCCTGTCGCGCCACCTGCAATCTCCCGCCCTCGACCTCCCCCTGGCCGTGGGCGGCGCCCTGCGCGGCCTGCCTCGCATCGCCTACCCCTCCCTCATCGGAGCCACCCCGGCCGAGCAGGCCAAAATCATGAGCGTGCTCGACAGCCTGCCCCTGGCCGAGGTGACCAGCCTCTCCACCCTCAAGGTCGAGCCCCGCCTGGATACCGCCGGCCTCTCGCTCCCTCTCCTGAGCCACAATCACATCCTGCTCGACCGGGGTCACCTCAACGGCCCCGAGCACTTCCGCGACCTGGTCACCCATGAGGTAGGGCATACCTGGGACTTCACCGGCGGGGTCGGCCCCCTGGGCTCGCTCAGCGGCCGGGGCGCCTTCGGCAGCCCGCCCCACCTCAGCTCCTACGCCGCTTCCGACCGCTACGAGGACTTCGCCGAGACGCACCAGCTCTTCCACCGCGACCCGGCCCGGCTCGGCTCGCTCACCCCCGACAAGCTGGAAGCCATGCGCGAGCTGCACCGACCCGACCTCTTCGACCGCCCGGCCGTGCGCGAGCTGGGCCGCGACCTGGGAGCCACTCTGGGCGGCGTTCCCTACCTGCGCCAGGGGCTGGAGCTGGCCGGGGCCCTGGTGGGTCCCATGCAGCTCATTCGCGGCGCCAGCCTGCTGCAGCAGGATGATCCCAAGGCCCGCCTGGCGGGCCAGCTCCAGCTCGCCAGCGGAGCCCTCCTTCTGGTGCCGGGCGGCGCCCTGCCGGCCCTGGCCATCAACACGTTGAGCCTGGCTTCCCCCCGATTGGTCCCGGGCGTCCTGGCCCTGGCCCTGGGTCCCGTGGGCCTGGCCGGTCAGACTTTGCTGGGTGAAGCCAATCTCTCAGGCGCCCCTCCTCCCCCCGCGGCCGGGTTCGGCTCCTTCCTGCTGGGCTCGGCCTCCACCGCCCTGGGGTTGGGCCTGGGCTCGCTGGTCGGCCAGACCCTGGGCGCTCTGGCGGCCGGCCCCACCGGCGCCATGCTGGGCGCCTTCTGGGGACGCCTGGGCGGAGCCGCCCTGGGCCTGGTCGCCTTCGCCGTCCTCAAAGCCGCTCGCGAGGTTCCCCTCGAGCGAGCCGAGGGGATCGAGCTGCTGCGCGGCGCCGCCTTCTCCCTCGGAGGCGCTCTGGTCGGGGCAGTTGGCGGCCTGGCCCTGGGCCATCAGGCCTCCCTGGCTCTCGGCCTGGGCCCCACCGCGGCCGTCCTGGTGGCCGCCGCGGGAGCTCTGGGCAGCTCCTGGCTGGCGGGTCGTCTTTGCAGGAGCTAGACCGGATGCTCGGCGAGCTTCGCTTCCGGGGCGAGCTCGACTCTCATCGGTGCCCTGCTCCGCGTGGAAGTGGACAATGGCTAAGCCCCTCAGCTCAAGGCACTGCGTAGGCCGGGCATTCTGGACACGCTGGACGTGCGGAGCAAGCAAGCTGTCGACCAGAAGCTCTCGCACGTCGAGTTCCTGGGCCTGGTGTTTCAGGACGAGTACGAACGGCGCGAGAACAAGAAGTTGCGCTCCAGGCGCAGGAAGGCCAACTTCCGGGGCGACAGGACGCTCGACAACTTCCAGTTCGAGGTGCCAAGTTCAGTACCTTGCCGGGCTCAGAATTTTTCTCAAGGTTGGCTTGCCGAAAACTCACCTTACAAAACACCGCGTCGCTCTTAAAGTGAGCTCGCTGCCGACATCATATCGGCAAGGTTGACACGTCTTGCAGGACTGTGCTACAAGCCCTGAGTGGGCAAAGAAACCCCGGGAGGACGTAATGACAGCGGCCGAACTCAGCCGTCACTTGAAGCTCATCGATCACACTGGAAGTTCCTGGGCGTCGGGCCTGGAGGAGCGGAAGCGCCAGGAGATCGAGTTTCATGACAAACATCGCGATCGCTCCGAAGTCGGCGATGAGCCCATGTACCAGAGCGACCTGGATAATAACAAATTCTACAAATACAATCAATCGTCTGATGCTTACATGCTCAAGTGGCTCCACACGCACATCCCAGGTCGTGTGTTTCTAGAATATGGATGCGGAATCGGGGGGAAGGCTACCTTCGCAGCCCTGAATGGAGCGAAGTTCTCAATTGGCATCGATATCAGTGAGACGTCAATCCTGAACGCGCGGCGAGATGCGAGACGCCTGGGCCTCAGCGAGGAACAGGTCTACTTCATCCAGGGAGATTGTGAATCCACGGGCCTGCCGAACGACTCCATCGATACCATTCTTTGCGGCGGTGTGCTCCATCACATGGATATATCATACGCTCTGCCTGAGCTTCGGCGCATCCTCAGGCCCGGGGGACGCCTTCTCATCGCTGAGCCACTGGTTCACAATCCTATCGTCCACGCCTATCGGCTTTTGACCCCACAGTTGCGGACGGACTGGGAGAAGAAGCACATTTTGCGCGTGTCAGACATCGCATTCGCCAAGTACTTTTTTGAGCTCAAGGAACTGCGCTACTGGCATATTGCCAGCATCTTCTCGCATTACCTTAGGGGACTGGCTCCGGCACTTTCCAGGCTTGACGAAGTTCTTACCCGACTGCCGCTGATTCAGTGGATGGCATGGATGTTCACAATGGACATGCAAAAGCCGATGGTGAAATAGAGCGGCCTTGACAGAGAGTGCGACTTTGTTCCCTAGCCGTCCTTGACGAAAAGCCTTTCAAAGTCAGACCTGGATGCTAGCACCAGGACTAGAAGGATAACTCCCACGCCCCCACCCGCCGCCATCCAGTCCAATCGACCCTCTGTAGCCTCGGTGATCAGCCTGGTTCCGCTGACTCCGCTCATCAAAATGAGTCCCAGCCTGGAGAAGGGGAGCCTGATTGGCCAGAGATATTCGCTGATCAGCCCGGCTATAACAATCCATCCAACGTAGGAGCACAACGCCGCCCACACCGCTCCAATCAGTCCCAGGCGAGGCACCAGGAAAACGCACAAAATCATGTTCAGCAGAGCCGCGGATGTGGCTGCAACGGGGATGAACCAGGGGCGATTGGCACGCCAGATACCAGGAGTAACGATACCGACCAGACCCGTCAGGATGAAGGGCCAGCAGAGAAGCCCAACCAGGGAGTAAGCTTCGTGATACTCCTTGGCCAGCAGGTAGGGACCGACGAGGGGAACGAGGCCTGTAAGCAGCATGGCCACGACGCTGCCGACAGCGAGATAAACCACGGAAGCGCTCCGGAATAGACCGGGGCCATTGTCGCTGTGGATCGCCTCCATGGTGAGCGGGAAGAAGGCGTGACGGAAGCTGTCGATACCAAAAGTAATGACCGACGCCAGTCGGTAGGCGACCGCATACAGCCCGAGCATACCTGGTCCCAGGTAAAGTGAGATCACGAACTTCTCTCCATTGGTCAGAGCATATGTAGCCAGACTGCCCGGAATCATAGGGAGCCCAGTGCGCACGAGCTGCTTACATTCATTGAAATGCAAGTGGGACAGATCCAGAAACGCCCGAAGGTATCGCCAGCCCACCAGGGCCGCAATCAGTCCGCCAGCCAGATGGCCAGCAAAATACCCGTAAAGACCCCACTTCAGCCCTACCATCAAGACGATCGACAAAAGTCCGCTGCAGACCGTGTAAAGCACGCTGATCCAGACGACTAGAAAGGGCCGGTGGCTCAAACGGCTCACCTCCAATGAGATGGCCATGGCCAGTTGAATGACCAGCGCGAGACAGGCCAGCGCAAGCATACCAACCTTTACGTCACAGTGAAACCAACGCTGCAAGACAATCCCACCAGCCAGAGAAAAGACAATGCTTAGCAGGCACCCAAAGCACATCTCAAACTGTAGACGCGCACTCACCAGGCGGCGCTGGCGGGCGGGCGATTCATCATCTTGAAAAAAGTGGTATCCTAGCGCTGTGTCCGTTCCCGCAAGAGTCAGAGTTGCCAGAACCACCTGAAACTGGATCACCATTTCCAGTTGCCCATACTGCTCCACCGACAGGAGCCTGGTGTATGCGGGAATCAAGAACACGGAGAACGAGCCGCTGACGAAGCGCCCTACGCCATAAACAATGGCTTCCCGACTCAACCGATCCACCCAATTCCGCATAAGTGGCGGACTTGATTAGCCGCGGGGACGAAAACCCCTGTCTCGAGCCCAGGCGATGGAACTCGGGTCTCGCTCATCAGAGGACGGGGAGCGGGCAGGAGCCTGTGATGCCCGTGTCAGTCTGCCCAGAGTTCTTGCGATCTCCGCGATCCAGAGGTCGTTGATGAGCGTTGGTGCTTGTGCACGGTATGCCATTGTCCAGGCCAATGGCATATCACGTTGGAAGGCAGGACCTGCAGGTGACCTGCCGGACGGACCCTACGCTGGTGGTCCTCCTGAGACCAAGTCTTTTGGGCACTCGAGCAGAATCCACAGGGGGGTTGAGCCGTGATAGGGTAACGTGGGCAACATCAGGTGCTCATGGTCTTTCCAGTCGAATCGAGCTCTCTCAGTGAATCCCCGGGTGAGCCAGTTTGGATCGAGGGTCTCTCCTTCGACGATGTAGATGATGACATAGTCTGCCTTCCATGTCTGGCAGTTGCGGCTCACCTCCTCCACCGAGCGTCCCCAAAAACTTGGAGCCCCGTGATAGTTTGTGGTGATCACAGCCCAGAAGTCCGGCAGGTAGTGGAATTCCCGCATTGTGGCCAGATAACTCGGGACACCGATCAGATGGTGGTAGCCATCAAACAGTTTCGCATAGTTGTTCCCGGGGTCGCTGTACGCCGCGAGCACCCGTTGCCCGCTTTGAATGCATTTGAGAAACAGCTCCATTTCTTGGATGATCTTCTTGACTGGAAATGGTTGAAAGACCGGTACGCAATCGGGACTCTTCACTCCAAGGCCAAGAGAGAGCGGGGGAGGACAGGCCAGGACCCAGAGAGAGGCGAGCAGTGCTCCGGACGGAAACTTGAGAAAGGTGGCGGCCGCGACCGTGAACAGAACCAGATCGATGTGATGACTGTCCGCGAAGCGCTTGCCGAGATAATTCTCCAGGAACAATCCCAATGCGATCACCTGAAGGACAATGCAGTGAAACGAAACCTCCATTAGGCAGGATACGATGGTGAACTGCGCAAAAAGGAAGAATCTAGCGAGCGTGTCCAGGCTCAGGAAGGTTGGCGGATACAGATATCGGGCTCCTCGTTTTTGGAATCCGATCGACTTTGCCACCCCCCCGATGAGATTCTTCATCGCGTTCGCGTCGTGAAGGGTTGGACCGAGTCTGCTGGCGCAGCGAAGAGTTGCAGGGATGAGCACGATGAGTGGGGCCCAGTTCCCAAGCGTAAGCGCCGAGCCTGTCGACAAAACGAGCCCTGTTGCAACAGCTGTAGGGCTTCCAGCGCTGGCCCCAATCCAGGCAAAAGCGGCAACGCCCCAGTTTTCGGCAAGGAGTCCGTAGACTGCCATTGGGAGGAATGCCCACCCAAGAACGTTGTAATTCTGGGTGGCAAGTGTTTGCACGTAAAAGGTGGTTGTCAACGGGACTATGGCAATGAATGCCAGAAGCCAAGTTGTGGGCGTCGTTCCATACCATAAGAAGTGCGAGAACAGCCAGAAGGCCATGGCAATCGGTGGAAGCAATGGCGTCATTCGCGTGTAAGCGGTCAGGGCTGTCAATGGCCAGAACATCCATGTGGAGAGCGGGAAGTTTCCCTGGCCTACATAGGGACTGATTCCTGTGCGTCCAAATCGCTGCAGGTTTTCCAGGGCTGTCCAGTAAAACAATGATAGGAGGCCGTTGCGCGCTGCAAAGTGGCTGTAGTCGTCAAATTTTCCGTTCAACACGTCCCTGCTGAGGCGCAGGGATTGAATCCATCTGATTGGATTGATTGCGATTGCGGATACCGGAGAGAAGATGAGTCGAACAATGAAGAGAAAGCCAAATTTTTGGCGCAGCTTGCGAAATTGGTTTAACAATGTCAACATAGGTCAGGTCTCGGAGGAAAATCTCGTTCTTTTCGGATTCCGCATCGCATCGCCGCAATGGTGCCGACCCTTCTAGGGTCCGTGGTGTAGTCCTTCTCTTGCTGTAGGTGGACCCGGAGCTGTGTACCCGCTGCGGGAAGCGGATGAGGAGAAGTCGGGCGGTCCTCGAGCGGCTCGAGCTGGTCAAGCTTCTGAAAGCGCTGGGCCGGTTCGGCTACCCGCCGAGTTCGCCCCCAGGCAGCCCGAGCCCTTGAGCCTGACGGCCCCGCTCCCGATGAGTGCTCCCAGATTCCCGAGCACTGGGAAGAGACGAGCCAGCTCCCGCTCGACTGGTAGACTGGCTCCGATAACAACCTGGGCGGCTCCACACTGGCATCGAGACGGACTACAATTTGCGCCGGCCGCCGAGAGGTCCTGGCTCCTGAGATGGCGATGAGCTTGCGTCGCAGGGCTGCCCTACAGGATTTCGGCGGGTGGCTGGCCTATCATGACCCGTGCGAAAATTGCTAGCTCGTCTTTTCTGGTTCGGGACGGTGGTGGTCTTCGAGCACCGCGAGACAGTCTCGCCCACGTCTGCTTGCACCATAGCTCCGGCCACATTGGAGAACGTGGCCGACGTGCTGCACTTCGAGACGCCATTCTTGCTGGAGCTCTATAAGGAGTTTCTGAACCGGGGCGACCGAGGGTATCTGGCTTACCTCGAGGGCCGCTGCGTCCACCGTAGCTGGGTCCAACTGGGTCCCCAGCGGGTGACGCTCTTTCGGCGGCTGCGCCGCGATTTGGCCGCAGGGGAGGCCTACATCCACTACTGCGAGACGGCTCCAGAAGCGCGTGGGCAGAACGTCTACCCGGCCGTGCTGGCCCACATCACCAGGGAGCTGGGCGCCACACACCGTGTTCTCATCGCCACCGTCCTGCAGAACGCGGCCAGCGTGCGGGGCATCCTGAAGGCGGGTTTCGTGGAGCAGGAGCGTATCCGCTTGCTCGTTCTGCTGGGATGGTCTCTTCGCGTGGGTTAAATCAAGAAACCCAGCCGGCATGGCGCTGGGGGTGGTGCCTACCTGGAGTCTCGGGCTTCGTGGACATTCGGCGGCCAGACTGGGTCCGCGTTAGCGCTGAGTCGGGACGCCTCGACGGAACGCCCGGAGCCTGACTTGACGAAAAATCACTGTCATGATACCCTCCGAACCGCCCCGTGCCTGCGGAAGAGAGTTTATGCATTATGATAAGGCCGCCAAGAGAGCATTCCGGTATGCTTCTTGCCGATTTTGCGCGCTCACAATTCTATGCCTGTTTGGCCGAGAGTCCCCTCAACTTGTCGTGAGCCTGAACTAGTGGCCGCGAAGACTCACGTTCTACGAATAGTTTCCCGGAAATTAGCCGCCCGGTCGTTGGTCCTGTTGGGGCTGATGCTTTACATAGCGCTGTTCTGGGTCTGTTACCAGAGGAATGTCTACCCGATAGAAGCTCACATGGGGGTGGGATATGAGCCCCGCCCCTTATTTGAGATTGCCTTGATAGTCTGTTTGACCCTGCTTCCTGTTGCGATCTTGCCCCTCGAGGTCCGCCGGCCCTCTCAATTTTTCTGCTGGGGGATGTATACAATTGTTTATATCCCTTCCTTATTGTACACAGCGTGGGACGACAGTCCTTTCGTCCAGGCATTGGAGATGGATCTTGCTTTGTTGGGAGGCCTGACGATTCTTTGGGCTGGCTCGGCCCTGCCGATTCTCAGGATGCCGGTGCTGCGCATGGGGTCGGTAGCATTCTGGTCTGTGTTCGCAGTTGTTTCTGCAGTTTTTTACGCAATTTGTGTGTCGGCTTTGGGAGCTAGCATCAACTTTGTGTCTTCGATGACTCAAATCTACGTGCAGCGCGCAGTGTTTGCCGAGCAGATAGGTTTTCCGGAAAACTATGCTCTGGCCTGGCAGTCGCAAGTCCTTAATCCACTCTTGATGGCCTATGCTGTATACAGAAGGAACCTGTTCTTGTTTCTAGTTGGTTTTGCGGGTCAGATCTTCTTTTTCGGATTGGGCGCTATGAAGTCAATGCCTGCGTCCGCCGTCCTGATTCTGGCCATGGTCCCCATGATGCAGAATCAGGGTCGTTCCTTCGCGATTCGCTGGATTCTCTCACTAGTGATTCTATTTGGAATCGGGGCAGTGTTTCTAACTGATACCAGGAATCTAGGTACTGCGATCCTGACCGACCTGATTTTATGGCGTGTCTTTGTGGGCCCAGGTTATCTGACTGTCCTATACTTCGAGTTCTTCAGAACGAACCCCGTGGCCATGTTTGGCGAGGTAAAAGGATTCAATCTATTCTTTACCTCTCCGTACGATGGAGGCTACAAGGCAGCGCTAGGCTGGTTCTATTGGGGCCAGTTGACAGACCCGAACGTGAATCTTTGGGGAGATGGATTCGCGAACGCCCACTTGGCCGGCGTACTCATCGAATCGCTGATTGCGATGGTGGCACTCTGGTTGCTCGATGGAGTTTCCGAAGGACTGGACATACGTCTGGTTGTGCTGATGAGCAGTTTTCAGTTGATATGCTTCACTAACGGGCCGATCATGCCCGTGCTAGTGGGGGGGGGATTTCTTCTTCTTCTTTTGATCCTCATGGCTTTTCCTCGCGAGGGCCCCCAAGCAGATTCCCCGCACATTCGTAATACGAACCAAGTTTCAGTGAGTTGAACCAAAAGCCTAGCCTAGCGGAACTCGATGACGCGCTCAAGCGGATCGGCGAACTCTCGATGGAGAACGAGCTCCTGTAAGAAAAGGTCTCTCGTCTCGAGGGTGGGCAGAACGTGCCTACAGAATGCGTATGCCGGCCTTCGTTATGGACTGCCCCTTTCGCTTCGATTCGCCAGTCGAATGGAACCAGGACCAGCGGACCAGCGGACAATGTGGCGATGTCCCGGAAGTATCTAGTCCAAACACACTTTGTCGAGCGACGATAGGAATGGGAATTCCAAGTTCCGCTTTAGTTTTCCCCGGAGTGAAAAATAAGGCATGAAGTCACCCGCCTCGTAACCTCCCTCGCGAACCTGCGCATCTGATGGAAGGTACCCGAAGACTTCGTCGAAATAACCGACTGGCATGACTATCCCTGAAAGCCGACTGCGAACCTGGCTTGTATAGCTCTGGCAAACCTCAGCTCCCACAAATACGAAATGAAGCCCGGATCCAATCGAAAGCCTTAGAACTGGCAATGAGCCATGTGGCGGCGGATGGGTAAGGAAATCTGCTAAATCTGCATCAACTCGTGTGTGCTCTACAGAGGGGCCAACTTCCAACGGCAGGGCAGACTCCAACGCGTCCAGTAATTCAGCCGCAAGAGTCCTTCGCCATGCATCTCGCTCGGCCGGTGTAAGGCGCGCAAACCACGGACCACATGGAAAGAACAACTTATCGCGCCAGCTAGCGTATCTTGAGACGTGTCTGGGATTAACGTCGCCTGCGAATCCCTGAAGGAAGACGACCGGCAAGTCCTGACGTATCTCTTGTCGCAGTCTCTCTCTGACTGCTCCCGGGAAGTTCGCCGACAATTCATGAATGCTTCCGTTTTCAACTGGGTGACACGTCCACCGCCAGACCACCGCGATCACCTCCAAGCCGGCGTCAAAGCTGAGTACCTCGAGGCGATTATCAACATCGATCGTCAGGTTCGGTTGCAATGTTATTCCATGTCGCAGGAAAGGGAAGGTCTCTCGAAAGTGCCAATGCAATGCACGACGACTCACATTTAGAGCGGCATCGACCTGGCCATACCGGATCTTGGCGGGCCTGCCGCGACGGCTGGCCAAGTCCCGTACCGCCTCTGCAAGTCGCTCGGCCACGGATATGAAATGGCCTTCGTGTACAACCCCCAACTTGGGCTTGGACGGATCCAGCGCTGGCGCATTGTGGGTGTGACTCGCTACCAAGATGAGGTTGTCTGGAGCAAGACCACACTTTGACCTTTCGAGGATAGCCCGCTGAAGGTCCCGAGAAGGGAAGAGCGCGTCCAGTTGTATGATTACGACGGTGTCGCAGCCTGTTCTTATCTGAAGAAGATTAGCCTCAATTGGTGAGCCGACCTTTCGGAACGGTCCACGTCGGTTCGAAAAGCCAGCAAGAGGCGTTGGAACTGTGGGACTGATGTCAACCGTGGCCGCAGCATAGCAGACCTCGCCCTCTGAGTTCATCGCTTAGATCGAAGTTGACGAATGGAGTCCCTCACGAAAATGAGAGCTTGGGCGAGGGGGTGGATTTTTGAAACGATGTGATAGGGGCGCTGTCGTCCTCCGAAGTGCCGAAAAAAACGCTCAATTTGTTCAAACATGGAGCCTTCGAAGTCGAAGCACTTTACCCGCATTGCCGAAATTTTAATAGCCTCCCACAGCACCAGACTGGCGGCCCCGCTCATCCGCAATTCGGGATCGCCACCACCAAAAAGATAATAAGCCGAGAGATCGTCATAGGCAATGTAGGCCCCGGCGTGAATTGAGCCCAGCTGATCTCGCGCAATCAATACCTTTCGCGCATCGCGCTCGCTCAGAGTCTTGTCGATTCGCCTGACCAAATCTTCTTTGTAGGGAACAGGTAGGCCCTGCCGGCGAAATGTCTTCTCATTCACGCTCATGAGTGCATCGAGTCCACTGTCATGATAAACCTGGATGCCATTTCGTTCCGCCTTGCGAATATCCGTCCGGACGTTGCCATGCAAGTTGGCCCATAGGGCTGCGTCATCACTGAGTTCGTCAATTATGTATGTGTATACCGTCGTTTGGCTGAATCCTCTCCAGTAAAAGGGCAACCAGCTTGTAATGGAGTGGTGCCAGGGTTGCCGGTAAAACAGGAAGCTCGGCAATTGATCGATCAGTTCGGTCATTATCTCCTTCTCGTAGCCCAGCCTGGTTGCATACTTACCAGGAGTATGCTCGATCCAGGGACCCAGATAGGGAGTAAGCGGTGGGTTATGTATGAACGTTTGCCGGAGAATCTTATGGAAACCGTAGGGCAATGCTCCAACGATGCGCCCGCCCCGCTCAACCAAGCAGACGTTCCAGTTGTTAGGCCCGCAAACTGCATCCAGCCAAATCGCTTGGAGAAAGAGGGGGATGTCGTTGCGAGTCCCACAATGCTCGCGATATCGAGCCACAGTTGTTGGGAGCGAAGCCCCATTTGGTATCCGGTCCGAAGTCACTTGGCAACTCATCCTTCTTTGCAAGAGCGGAACTCACGCTCGGGTTCGACAGTTCTCACGGCTCCCAAATCTCTCGGATGCTCTGTGCCATAAACAATGAGAGCTCCGAACACGAGATAGGCTATTACTCCTGTGGCGCAATTGATTGCGATGAAACCTTCAACTGTGAGCCCGGCGCTCCTGGCAAACAGAAAGCCACCTATCAGCCCGGCGATCTTAATTGCGTCGAAGACGAGTTTTGGCGCGGGCCGGTTCGCAACCACCATCACAGGGCTGATTGAACCAATCACCAGATCCGCCAAAAACAATGGGGACAGAATCGCTGCCAGGAGTCCAGCTCTGGTCCACGTTTCTCCGAAGCAGAGACCAAATAGTTGAGGCCCAAAGAAAAAGAGAAGCAGGGCTGGAACCATCCCGAGGAGGAAAAGCGCGAGGGACACTCGAGCGAGCAATCGCCGAGCCGCGCTTCTATCTGACCGATGCGCAGCAGCGTAGTGACCGGCAAACACGTCACCGACCGCCTTTTGCGCAAGGCCCAGGGGGGCCGCGATGACCGCTGCTGTGAGCGTATAGAGACCGGCCTCGTAGAGGCTATAAGCAAGAGTGATCAAGACCGGGGGCAAAGCGAGGCCGAGACTGCCCGCAAGATTTGACGGTGTGCGGTAGATTGGGAAACTACGATAACGACCGAGGACCTCGCGCACGACCTGTGGGGGTGATTGGAGCGCCGAACGAACATCCGCTCGAACACTGATGCCCATCAACGCAGCGACCGTGCATCTCGTGATCACCTCAGCCAGGGCAAGACCGAAGAATCCAAGTCCCAACAATCCCAAACCAACCTGCAACCCAAACCGACCAAAACCAACGACAACGTGAGCAAATCCCAATACGCGATAGAGTTGCCGCCTGGCCAGCCAGACCTGGAGCAGTGCTGCAAGACCAAGCCCACAAACATAGAATCCCGCAAGAGGAATTCCATATGCAGTCAACGTCCCAAAACCAAACCAATCATGGTAGATCAAGACTGCGGCTACAACGGTGAGTGGTAGGGCTGCGAGCGGAATTAATACGAGCCCGCCAGCAAATAATGCGATTGCGTCTCTTTCTCGCGCCGGAGCCAAGACAGCTTCGTTCAGTCCCAACAATGCGAACGCCGACAAGACGTTACACAAATTGATAAAGAGTCCAAACTGACCGAAGTTATCAGGCGAATAGAGTCGGCTACTAATAAGAGCAGCGAGCATATTAAAACACTGGGCCACGACCACAGCGGATCCTACACCCAACATGGAGCGAACCACGGTGTTTCTCCATGCTCGAAGAATCAGTCTCTCTGCGCCAGAGGAAGTCTTACCTGGCCTGTTATCGCCAACCAGCATAGTCGGACATACGTGATCTTACTAAGGGTCCCTGCCCGTATGTAAGCACAGATCGTAGAAGGAGTCCCACACCTCCTGACCTTGGGGTAGATCGCCGGCCGGCTCAGGTAGCCCCGAGCGCGTCACCGTGCCCTTTGGTCACCTGGCAGAGTTCGCGAGTAACCGTTCAGGTACCTCGTGAGAACCCGCTCATCGAGTCTTTCCACAGCCGCCTTCGTGACGAAGTGCTGAACAGGGAGACCTTCGACTGTAGACGCTGACCTAGTCCCGCTTCACTCCTACCCCAAACCGACCACCCCGAGAATTGTCCCTCTCCAGCGAGGCCACCGTCAGTCTGACCGAGTCAGGATGGCGAGTTCGCCCGGCTCGAGGCGAAGCTCGACTTGATAGGTCGCGGCCCCTGGCACCGCTATCCACCGTCGATGCTTGACCTGACCGCCATTGCCCGCATAAACTTTCACGTCGAATCGGCCCCCGTCGGCCCAGCCATAGCGACCTGACCGGTTGGTGACAATCCTCTCGCGTCCCAGCACGATGCCGCTCCGGATCTCGTCGATTGTTATCGGGTACAGGTCGTTAACCCAGGGAAGGGGCTCGCTGCCGAGGTGGAAGGGGGTCATTACGCAACCGAAGTCCAGGATCCGATGGGTCATCCGCATGCAGGAGGCGACACTGCCGTCCAGTTCGTGATTTCCCAGGCCCCAGGGTGTGGAAAGGTGCAGGTCTAGGAGGTTGCGATACGAGGAAGTCTCCGCAATTCGGGGCACCGCGAGGTCCATCGTGGACCGGGTGAAGGCGGGACCGTTCCCGACCACGTCGTAGCCCCTCTCCTGGAGCCAACGAATCATCTTCCCATCCCACGACTGCTTGAGCAGGGGGACACTGGACATCAAACGCGTGACCTCGTGGCTCTGCGGATCAACCTCCGCTGTGCAGCCGTCCCACGGCTCGGCCCGAGCGAACCGCCCGGTGGCGCAGGCCAGTTCATCCCAATAGACGCCCTTCGCGCCTGTCAGCGACAGGCTTCGCTCCAGAGCTGGGGCCAATGCCTGCCCGTAGGTGTTGGTGAATGTAGGGATGAAAATAGGGACCGGATAGTGGTATGGGCTCAGAAGTTGCCCTCCGTCCAACTGCATCGCCTTTGAGTCGGCATATCGAGTTGACGCGTCCGTCTCCGTGCAAATCTGTCCGTGGAAGTACATCATCAGACGACCGCCTTTGACCGCTTGAAGAAGATCCCGGTTGCGCTGCTCGACCGATTCGCACCAGGGAGTTGCTAGGGGAATGGCGGTACCTTCCGCCAACATCCCATCCGGGAATGTCGCCTGCAGGGTTACCCAGCGTGCCCTTGAGGGGCTGACGGCATATTGACCCTCATAGCCGTGGGAACCCGACTCAAACACGAGAGGCCACGCCAGGGTCGTGTTCACTTTCCAATCCCTGCGGACGGAGTTTACGAAGTCCCAATAATCTCCGCCTCCAATCCCGTAAATGCTCCACTCTATCTCACGTTCGGAACCCGGGCCCAGAGCCAGTCGAGGGTCTGCCAAGCCGGCCCATCCTTCCTCGATAAAGGAGCGCACGTGGACACGGAAGACGTCGTCTTCAGCCACCAGTCCCAGGCTCTGGCCTGGCCGGTCGTACAGGATGGTGGGGTGGGCGGGCTCCTCGACCTGCTGGTTGGCCGAGTAGCTCTTGCGTCCCCCAAGGTAGACGGATCCGCCTGCAGGGGTGCGGAACCGGTGTTGAAGGATTAAGCCTTTCACGCCGCCAGTCGGGTTCTTTAGATGGTCCACCACCTTGATGCGCGACGGCCAGACCTCGACCCGTCGGGTAACTTGAATCTCCCCCGCTTGGAAGGCGGCGGTGGCCTGAACTTGCACCAAGGCTGGCGACTCCGCACCCGTGGTGGCCCACTGACCGCCTGGAAGACTCAGGCGGGTCTGAACCTCATGTCGCGCGCCACCCACAGTGACCAGCAGGCTCCCCTCCGGGGACAATTCCACCCGGGGGCCAGGCGCGGACCTGAATGAGCCCGATATCCAAGCCCCCGCCGTGCGCCGAGTGTTCACCGACAAGCCCGTGCCCTTACCCTCTTCGAAGCCTGACGATCCACTTCTTGACGAGGTCACCACCCTAAGCTTGACATCTTGGAGAATGAGGGTCATGGGTTCGGGCACAAGCTTCTGATAATTGATGGTGAGCGTGTTCATCTTGGCGGCCCGGATCTCGGACGTGACGTCCCACTCGAACAGGAAAGGGTCCGTGTCAGGGATTCCCACTGCCAGAGGCAGGGTCCGAAGATCGTTGGAAAAGTCGGGACAGACCACAACGCGCCAAGCGTTCCCCCACACCCAGCTTGCGTCCGAGCCATCTCTCATCAAGAAATCAATCGGCTTGTTTTTAAGATGACGGGCGGTCAACGGCTTCTGGTTGACCAGGACCACCATCACCGGATTCGACCCACCACCGACGTTTGGAAAGTCCACCCGGGCAAGCAGGGACAGCAGGAATCGCTGATGCTCAGAGCGCTTGGGCGCGTGAAAATCTGTGCTCCAGGACTGCCCTGCAACGATGCTGTGTTGGCCGAGTGGCACCTCGGCCTCGGCGCAGGCCTGAGTATGGAGCGAGATCAACAGGGCGAGTGTTAGAAGATAGAGTCGATAAGGGAGAGTCATCTTGGGCTGCCTGTCTTTTGGAATGGAACCAATGTGCTCAGTCTAGGTTCTGCCGCATGTGGACATCTCCTTGAGTCCCTCCTCCAAAGGGACCTGGCGGTCAACCCGAAGAATTGAGCCGCTCTAGAAGGCAAACCGCAAACCCCCATTTTGGGCAGCCGAAATCCGGGTCGAGCCGTCCAGGCAATCAGGTCGGGGGCCCAGTGTTGGGGGGCATGCCCGAAAAGATGCACGATTGATCTGGACCTGAGCAAGTTTCTTGAAAAAAGTTAGAAGCCGCCTGTGCCTTTATTCAAGGGCAGAGCCCTTTCAGGAGGCCAACAAGTGAGTTCACCATGCCATCAACTCTTTCCTATCGGATCGGTCAACTCCCCGGATCCACTGGCACACGCCGTGGATCAGTGTGTGAGGGAGTTTCAAGTGCTCGTGGGGGCGATCCTTGCGAGAAAATGTAGCCCGGAAGAGATCTCGGTCTTGAGTGCTCGCTCCAGACCTGCTGGGCTAACCTGGAAAGACACTTCCAGCGCATGGAGGACCGGGTAGCCGCCGGCAGAGAGCGGCACATGGGGAAAGGCCGAGGTAGAGCTACTTCCAGAACTGGCGCGAGTTCAAAGACGCAGGATCACCCGGCTGCAACCCGCGCCAGAATGGCCAGACTTCTACAACGTGGCATGTGCTGCGAACATTCCAAGACTGCGAACACTTTGCCAGAACATCCTCGACAAGTTCCCAGCGCTCTGGACCTGCATCTTTCGTGAGGGAGTCGAGCCGACCAACAACTCCTCCGAACGCGCTCCGTCGTCCGATCCAGTACCAGCTCTGGAACGAAGAGTCCTGGCGGAAGCCGATTCGTGGAACGCGTTCTCACAGTTGTGGAGTCCTGCCGTCGACAGGGCCGAAACGCTCTGGACTTCCCGCGATATGACAGGTGTCCCCCTTTCGTGCATGGAGAGGAATTCAGCCCCCGGCAGCGTAAGTGACCGCGGTCCCGCCGGGCAGCCGGAGGGAACTCCAGTGAATAAGCTTACCTTGAGTCTATGAGCCAGATCCCCGAGGCCGACTTCTTGCAGTTACTGATCGAGCTGTGGATTGCTCGCGTTCGGATTTTCCTTTTCCTGGTCGTCGGGGGTGCCATCGGTCTGGCGCTGACGTTCTTCATCGCGCCGCGCTTTCAGTCCACGGCGCTGTGCCTCTTTCCGCGCGAGTCCTCCAACGAGTTCGTGAGCGCCCTGACGGGGATACGCGGGTCGAGCTCGGGGCGCGACTCGGCTGTCATGCTGATGGGGGTGCCACCGCCCAGCGTTCCCACCATGGACTATGTGGTCAGCGTCATGAAGAGCCGCACAGCCCAGCTCGCGGTGATCCAGAAGCTGGACCTGATGAAGAAGTGGGGGCTTTCGGAGCGGGCCACCATCAAGCGGCTGAACCAGCGGTTCGGGGTGGTGAAAGCCCCGCGCGAGGGGAAGCTGAATCTCAGCTTCGAGGACAACGATCCGGAGCTGGCCAAGCAAGTGGTGGAGTCGTTCCTGGAGTTCTACGACAACTACGCGAGCACCACTAACAACACCGCCGCCAAGCGCCAGCGAGCCTTCTTGGAGAGCCAGGTGGTTCAGACTGGGGAGCGCACCGAGAAGTTCTACACCGGGCTTCGCAACTACCTGGCCCGCTACGGCTCGGAAGTGGTGGAGGGGCAGCCCGAGGCCCAGGCCCAGATCCTGGGCGAGCTCTACAAGCAGAAGGTGGAGGCCGAGGGCAAGGCCCACGCCATGACCACCGCCCGCGACCGGCTGCAGAGCAACCTGGAACGGGTGCCCAGCTTCCTGGAGCAGAACAACCTCTTTTCGGCTCCGGTGATCGACCCGGTGCTGGAGGCGTTGCAGTCGGACCTGGCCCGCGAGGAGACGGAGCTCAAGCACCTGGGCCACACCAGCACCGAGCTGCATCCGGGCTTTCGCATCCAGGAGGGGCGGGTGAACGACCTCAAGTCGATGCTGTCGCAAAAGGTGAGCGGGCTGCGCTCGGCCTACGGAGACTACCTCACCCCGGAGCTGTTGACGGCTGACGCCGAGGCGGCCGCCGCCAAGGCCACGCTCGAGCGCACCGACGACATGGTGCGCGAGCAGGAGAACCGCATGAAGGACGTGCTGGGGGTGCAGGTGGACTACACCCGCATGGAGGCCGACTACAAGCTCGAGCGCACGGTCCACGACATGCTGCAGGTGGAGCTGGCCCGCTCGCGGGTGATCGAGGCCCGCGATGCGGCCTCGCTGGAGGTGGTGGATCCGCCCGAGCTACCCAAGTACAAAGTCTATCCCTCCCGCATGATGTTCACCGCCGGGGGAATCATGCTGGGCTTCCTGCTCGCCTGCGCTCTGACCGCGCTGGGCTACTTCAAGCGGGTGTGGGTCGATCCCGCTCTCAACCAGGCACTCGAGCAGCGAACCGCCTGAGGCGATGATCACGGTGCGCTCGCTGGCTGCCGGCGAGGAAGCCGCCTGGGAGGCTTACGTGGCCGAGCATCCCGCCGCCACCATCTACCACGGCCTGGCCTGGCGCGCCATCTTCCGGGAGAGCTTCGGTTACCGGGCTCACTACCTGGCGGCCTGGGAGGAGGAGGCTATCGTGGGGGTGCTGCCGCTTTTCGAGGTGGCCACGCCCTTCTCGCGCCGCCTGGTGGCGGTGCCTTTTCGCGATCGAGGGGGGCCGCTGTGGGACCGGGCTGAGGGGTTCCGGGCGCTGGTGGAAACGGCCGGCGAGCTCGCGCGCGAGCGCCGGGCGCGCTTTGTGGAGCTGAAGTCGGTGCAGAGCTACCCGGCCGCCCTGCGCGGGGAATTCAGCGACGACAGGAGCGGTCCACGAATGGAGGAGCGCTTCTACTGGGTGCACAGCCTTCTCGACCTGCGCGGGATGACCAGCGAGGAGCTGTTTCGGCGGGTGGGGGCCAAGACGCGCAACATGGTGCGCCAGGCCGAGCGGGCCGGACTCGAGTTCGAGCTGTGCCCGGCCGGCCAGGGGCTGGAGCGCTGGTATGCGATCTACCTGCGCAGCCAGAGCCACCTGGGGCTGCCTCCCCTCCCCCGCGGTTTCTTCGCCCGCATGCTCTCGAGAGAGCCGGTACGGGTAGCCCTGGTGCTGCACCAGGGGCAAGCGGTGGCGGCCACGATCGTCTTTTTGTTCCGGCGCACGGCGATGTACGCCTACTCGGCCTCGCTGCCCGGCTTGCGAGGGCTGCGGCCCAACGACTTCATGCTGCACCGCCTGTGCCTCTTCTTGCTCGAGCAGGGGGTGGAGGAGCTGGATCTCGGCAGCGACGCTCCCTCGCAGGAGAGCCTGCTCTTCTTCAAGCGCAAGTGGCTGGCGCGTCAGGAGCCGATCCCGACCTACACGCTGGGGCGAGCGGAGACGGGCGCGGCGGATAGCTCGCACCCGCGCTACCGGCTGGCCCGAGAGGTGTTCCGGCGGCTACCCCTGCGCGTGCTGGAATGGACGTCGGTGCTGGCCAGGTTCTTCGGCTGATGCGGGTGGCGCGCTATCGGCCCCTGCTGGGGTGGCCCCGGGCCGAGCCGGCCCGATTGCCCGGACCGGCCTGTCGCCAGCTGTTCGGGCGCGGACGCGAGGCGCTGGCGGCCTGGTTTGCCGGTCTTGGGCGGGGCGAGGTGCTGGTGAGCGCCCAGATCTGCCCGGCGGTGCCGTTCCTGCTGCGCCGGATGGGCTTTACCCCGGTCTACCTGGACCTGGACCCGGTCTTCCCCTGTCCCTCGGGCGAAGCGTTCGCGCGAGCGGTCACCGAGCGCACGGTGGCGGTGCTGGCATCGCCGATGTACGGGCTGGCTCGGGAGTGGAAGAGCTGGCAGGGTCCGCCCCTGGTGCTGGACCTGGCCCAGGGGCTGGGGGCCTGGCCGGAGCTCTGTGAGCAGGCCGAGGCGGTGGTCTACAGCTTCGGCCTGGGCAAAGGGGCGGATACGGGCGGGGGGCTTTTGTGCAGCCGCCAGAAGTTACCGGTTGCAGGAACTAGCCTGGCGCCGTTTCTGGGAACACTGGCGCAGGGGGTGGCCCTGCGGGGGCTGCTGGCCAGCGGGCTTTACCGCTTCTTCGTGCAGCGCGGGGTGGCGCTGGAAAAAGAAGACCGGCCGGTGCATCCGCGGCGGGGTCCGGCCTGGCTGGAAGGCTTCTGCCTGGCGCGAGTGGCGGTCTATCTCGAGCAGGCCGAGCTGGCCCGGCGGCGCTACCAGGAGCTGCCGGGGGCGCTGGCCGAGTATGCCGACTGCCTGCCGCTGCGAGCCATCCTGCGCGTCCCGGAGCGGGATCGGGTACTGGCCCGGTTGCGTGAGCGGGGTATCGACGCCGAGCCGGCCGGGGAGCCGTTGCCGACGGCCTATGATCCAGCGGCCCGGGGGCCGTTTCCGCAGGCCGAGCGCTTTCTGGCCGAGGGACTGCGGCTGCCGTTCCTGGGCCGGCTGAGCCAGGCCGAATTCGAGCACGTGCAGAGGAGCCTGTCATGATCTACCTGCGAGAATTCACTCGGGTAGCCCGCACGGCGCTCTCCATGTGGAACCGCGAGCCCTCCGCGCCCGGGTTCGGCAGCTTCGACCGCTCGTGGTGGGGCTGGAAGAAAAAGGACATGCCCGACGCCACCCTGCAGTACGGGGCCCGGCTGGTGGTGGAGCACTGCCGCCTGGTGGGCCGGGTGGAGGCTTTGCCGGGCTGGCTGGAGGGCTTTACGCGCTTTTGCGAGCGCTACCAGCTGCGCGACGGGAGCTTTGACCAGGTGTACCCTTACGAGCGCTCGCCCGGGGTGATCTACGATTTTTTGGCCGTCATGCTGTTCGTGGCCCGCTGCCCGGAGTTTGAGGAGAAGTCTCGCCTGGAGGGGGTGATCGACCGGGCCCTGGCTTTCGCCCTGCGCCACGACGAGCACCACGGGGAGATCGCCAACCACCTGGCCGAGTATGCCTTCGAGCTCTTGCACGCGGCCCGAGAGCTCTCGCACGAGGGGGCGCGGCGCAAGGGGATGGAGTATCTCGAGCGCACGCTCAAGCTCTATGTGCCCTCGGAAGGGTGGTTCCGGGAGTACGACGGACCCGACCCGGGCTACCAGACGCGCACATTGCGCTATCTGATCAAGTGCGCCGAGCTGCTTTCAGACGCGGCCCTGTGGCAGGTGGTGGAGCAGGCGGCCCGGTTCGTGGGCCAGGCCCTCCTGCCGGACGGGTCGCTCCACCCGATGCTGGGGGTGCGCTCGACGGCTTTGCTCTACCCGGCGGCCTTCGAGAAGCTGGCCTCGCGCAGCTCGGAGCTCTCGAACCTGGCCGCCCGAGTGCGGCGGGGGTGGCAGGATGAGCGGGTTCCCCTTCCCTCGCAGCTCGATTTCGAGAACGCCGTGCGCCTGGCCGACGATGCGCTGGAGGCCTACCGCTCGGCCGGGGAATTGCCCGAAGCGGTCGAGCCGACGGGGCGGGTGCATCTACCGGAGGCGGGGCTGGTGGTGTGGCGCGAGCCGGAGCGGACGGTGCACGTAGCCACCAGGCTGGGGGGAGCGGTGGTGGTGTGCCGCAAGAAGGAACGCTGGGAGATCGCCTGCGAGGAAGCGGGCTACCTGCTGGAAGGGCCCCGGGGAAGCTACCTGAGCCGCATGCCGGGGTCGGGAGAGCTGACCCGGCTGGAGGAGGACCGACTCGAGGTGAGCGCGGGCTTTTTTGCCTCCCTGCACGATGAGCTGGATCCCTGGCGGTTCGTGGTGTTGCGCATCTTGAACCTGACAGTGCTGCGCTCGGCCTTCGTCGGAGAGCTGTTCAAGAAGATCGTGGTGCGCCGCCTGATGACCGGCCGCAAGCGATTGGGCGTGCGGCTGGTGCGGGAGGTTGCCCTGAAGCAAGACTCCGTGGTAATCTCGGACGAATTGAAAGATGATCGGCCCCGTCGCCCCTCCGGCGAGCGCCTGTGGCGCTGCCGGCGGCTGGTGGGGATCCACATGGCCAGCTCGCGCTATTTTCAAGCGGCCGAGCTCGAAGGCGGCCCCTGGCGACGGGAGGTCGAGTGGACGGGGCCGGTTTGCAAGGTAAGAATCGATGTTAGCTGAGCTGCACAAAGCCCTGACGGTGTCGCAGCACCCCGGAATGGACAAGCACCTGAACCTGCCCCGGCTGATGTGGCAGGGGCTGCCGTTCCTGACCTCCCAGAAGGGCTACGCGCGTCCGCCGCTGACGCTCTACTGGAGCGTAAACAGCGTCTGCAACCTGCACTGCAAGATGTGCGACGTGGGCACGCCCAACCCGGACTCCAACTTCTTCAAGAACCTGCGCATCAATGGCCAGCGCACCGACATCGACATCGGACGCTTCAAGGCGGTGATCGACGAGGTGGCTGCCGCCAAGCCCATGATCTCCATCACCTCCACCGAGCCGCTGCTCTACAAGCCCCTGGGTGACGCCATCCGCCACTGCCGCGAGCGCAACCTGGACATCGCCATCACCACGGGAGCCTATACCCTGCCCAAGCGGGCCGAGGAGCTGGTGGAGGCCGGGCTGACCCGGCTCAACGTCAGCATCGACGGACCTCCCGCCCTGCACAACGAGATCCGCGGCCGCAAGGACAGCTTCGAGCGCTCGGCCGAGGGGATCCGCCTGGTCAAGGAGGAGGCCCGCAAGCGCAACACCTCCATCGAGGTGTTGATCAACTTCACCATCACCAACTCCAACTACGACCAGCTGGTGGCCTTCATGGACTGCCTGGGCGACCTGCCGGTGGACCGGGTGAACTTCTCCTACATGAACTACGTGACCCGCGACATGGCCGGGGTGCACAACGCCATCTGGGGCGATCGCTACAAGGCCACGGTCAACTGCCTCAACGAGGAGACCAGCCCGGACCGGGTCAAGGTGGACGTGCTCTGTGCCCAGCTCGCCGAGCTGAAGGCGCGCGGGGACAAGCGCGTGGCCGTGCTGCCCGAGCTGAGCCAGGAGGAGCTTGAGATTTTCCACTACCGGCCGCAGCGCTTCTTGAGTAGCCAGCGTTGCATGGTGAGCTGGTTCATCGGCCAGATCATCGCCAACGGGGACGTGATCCCCTATACCCGCTGCTACTACATCCCCTTCGGGAACATCAACGAGCAGCCGTTCATGGAGATCTGGAACGGGGAGAAGATGCGGGCCTGGCGCCAGGACCTGCGAAAGCACAAGCGGTTCCCGGCCTGCACACGGTGCGATCAATGCTTTTGAGCTCGCAGTGCTGCATCGTGGGCGGAGGGCCGGCCGGGGTGGTGCTGGCCTACCTTCTGGTGCGCCAGGGGGTGCGGGTCACGCTGCTGGAGGCGGCGGCCGACTTTGACCGCGAGTTCCGAGGCGACACGCTCACGCCCTCGGTGATGGAGATGCTGGCCGAGATGGGCCTGGCCGACCGCCTGCTCGAGCTCCCCCACTCGCGCATCGCCAAGATCGTGGTCCAGACCGAGGAAGGGCCGCTTAAGGTCACCGACTACAGCTTCCTGCGCTCGCGCTTCAACCACATCACGGTGATCTCGCAGGCGCGGTTTCTGAGCTTCATGGTGGACCAGATGCGCTCGGCGCCCAACTTCGAGCTGGTGATGGGCGCCAACGTGCGCGAGTTGATCGAGGAAGGCGGAGCCGTGCGGGGGGTGGTCTACCAGCACGAGGGGCAGCGCCGCGAGCACCGCTCCTCCCTGGTGGTGGGGGCGGACGGGCGCTTCTCGCGCCTGCGCCACCTCTCAGGACTGAAGCTGGTCAAGACCTCTCCTCCCATGGACGTGCTCTGGTTCAGCCTCCCTCGTCTGGAGAGCGAGCCTGCCGACCTGAACCTGTCGGTGCGCATCGGGCGCGGCTACTACACCGCGCTCACCGACCGGTTCACGCACTGGCAGGTGTCGCTGGTGATCCCCAAAGGCAGCTCCAAGGACTTCAAAGCGCGCGGCGACGAGAATCTGCGCCAGGCGGTGGCCCAGGCCGTGCCCGCCTTCGCCGACCGGGTATCCGGGCTGGACTGGTCGCAGGTGTTCGTGCTCTCGGTGCAGTCGAGCCGGTTGACGCGCTGGTACAAACCCGGACTGCTCTTGATCGGGGACGCGGCGCACACCATGTCGAGCGTGGGCGGGGTGGGCATCAACTGCGCCATCCAGGATGCGGCGGTGGTCTCCAACGTGCTCGGAAAGCGTTTGCGCCAGGGGCCGGTGGAGGTGGGAGCCCTGCGCGAGGTGCAGTGGCGGCGCGAGATCCCCATCCGGTTGCTGCAGTTCCTCCAGAAGGTGGCCCAGAAGCAGGTCATCGAGCGGGCCCTGGACCCCAGCAAGCCCTTTCAGATGCCGCTTTCGCTGCGCATCCCCTGGATCAACCGCCTGGCGGTCTGGGTGGCGGCCTACGGCGTCTGGCCGGTCAAGGTGGATCAGAGCGGGTTCTTGCCGCCGTTGCGGGCGATCCAGTCGAGCACCCTGCGGTAGTCGTCCCCCCAGCCATAGTCGGCGCTGAAGGTCTGCTGGTGCCAGATCAGCGAGGCCTCGCCGCCCACCCGCACCACCTCTTGCAGCCAGCGCTCCCAGTCGAGGGCGCTCTGGTAGTCGTGGAGTTGCGAGTCCATCAAGATCATGGGCACGAGGCGGTGGGCTTTGCCGGGCGGACAGTAGCTGAGCGCAGCGCCGGTGCGAAAGCCCGGGCGGTCGTTGAATCCCAGCGTCATGTCGAGCTCCAGGCCGGCCTCCTGCTGGGCCTGCCAGGTGTCCTGCCAGCTGAAACGGAGCCAGTGCTGACGGCAGGAAGTGATGGGCCGGCCGGCGGCCTGCTCGAGGTGGGCCCGCTCGGTGCGCATCTTGCCGCTGTCTTGCCAGGATCCGAAGGACTGGTGCAGGCCCACCTGCCAGCCGCCCTGCACGAGCTCGGCCAGCTTGGCCTTGAGGCGGGGCTCCTGGACGTCGTAGTCGGGGTCGAAGAGCTGGAGCTTAAGGCTGCGCAGCGGGCCGCCCCGACCGCCGTAGAAGAAGAAGGTGCTGCGCAGGTGGTGGCGCTCCTCGAGCTGTTGGATCTCCTCGAAGCACCAGTAGGTGGGGTTGGAGAAGAAGAAGCGCAGGGCCTTGCCCAGCTTTCGGTTGTAGAGGTGGAAGGCGGTCTGCTTGCAGCGGATGGCCAGGGTCTTGCGCACGGCATCGACATCGTGGGTGAGGTGGAAGCGGGCCTGAGGGAGAGGCCCGGGGTCTCCACCGGCCCAGCCACGCAGGAAGAGGGCGATGCGATTGGCCCAGGCGGCCTCCCACATGCGCTCATCGAAGCCCTTGAGCGACCACGAGTAGGAGTGGATGGGGCCGTGGCTCCGCTCGTGGACGCGCTCGGCGGCGCCGGTGAGATACCAGGCCAGCACGTTCCACCAGGCCACCTCGCGCCAGTCGGCCCGGGCGGCCTGCTCGGGCACCAGGATGGAGCCGTTGGGCAGCTCGATCTCGGCCAGACGGGGTCGCCAGGCCTCCCAGTCGGGGGCCTCGGGAATGGGCAGGGCGGCCACCAGCTCGGGCCGCTCGCTCCAGTAGCGAGCCAGGGCCTGGAGGCAGTAGGTCTTCATGGGGTGCGCCTCTTCTAAAGTGAAGTGCTAAGTTTTTGCAGTAACTGGCGCCGACAGACTTGTATGGAGGCGCCCCGGAAGGATAGGAAAAACCTTCAGCACGTAACGCTCAACACATTAGCACAGTGATGCAAAAGTCCTCGAAGAGGATCCTATGCTCAACAGATTGTCTGGCAGGCTGATGCGCTGCACACGCTTCCACTCTCGCGGCGATCCGACAATGAGCTGCATCAGCCTGCTGGCACGCACCAATGAGAATCCGTAGTGAAAGACTTGAGTTTGATCACGACTGAGTTTCCTGGCCGAGAAAGGGCGCGGACCCGGGGGCCTGGGCGCGGCTTTGTGCCGCTCCCCGAGTGGCACCTGTGTCAGTCCCGGGCGTGGCACAATCTTTGTGCCAGCTCAGCGAGCGACACGTGTCCGGGCCCAAGGTCTGCCCGAACCCGTGCCGAAGCGGGGGGGATGCACTCGACGACCCGGTGCGCCGTCATCGGGGCCGGCATTGCCGGCCTGACCTGCGCCTACGAGCTGAAGCGGGGTGGGCTGTCGGTGGACGTGTATGAGCGGGAATCGACGATCGGCGGGCGCATGGGGACGCGCTGCAAGCAGCACCTGGCCTTCGACCTGGGGGCCAATTTTCTGGTGCGCGCTTACACTTGCCTCCTGCAGCTCGCGGACGAGTTGGGCGTGGCCGTGCGCTGCGCCAGCCCGGTCAAACAGGTCGTCTACCGCGATGGGCGGTTCTACAGGATGAACATGAGCTCGATGGGGGACGTGCTCCGCTTGCGGGGAGTGCGCTTCTGGAGCCGCCTGGAGCTGATGGCCTACGTCCTTCGTCTGCGGTTGAAGCACCCGCAGGCGCTGAACTTCTTCGACCTCTCCAGCACTCCCGAGGAGCTCAACCACGAGGACGCTTACAGCTATGCCCGGCGGGAGATCAGCCAGGAGTTCGCCGACTACATCGTGGATGCGTTCCACTCGTGCATGATGTTCTCACGCTCCACCGAGGCGAGCGCCGCGGCCTTCGTGGCGCTCCTGAGCATGATGATCGACCGGGACTTTGATTTCAGCATCCTGCACACCGTGGGCGATATGCAGGCCATCCCCGACGCCATCGCCCGCCAGGTTCCGGTCAGCACCGGATGCGCGGTGACGGGACTGGAGCCGGACGCCGGGGGGTGGAAGGTCCACACGGCGGGCTCGAGCCAGCTTTACCAGCACGTGATCCTGGCCACCACGGCCGGGGCCGCCCACAGCTTACTCTCCCGCGGGCCGGCGGCGGCCCGCGCGCTGACCTGCGCCACCCGTTACGCGGCCACCATCAACGTCTCGTTCCGCGTGCCGCGCACTACTCTGGGGCGGGTCCACTGCTTCTACGTTCCCTACGTCGAGAACCAGGTCGTCTCGGAGTTCACCAACGAGTCGCTCAAGGGCGAGACGACCACCCACGAGGGATGGTCTTTGGTCAATGTTGGATTGCACGAGTCGGCCGCCCGGGGGCTGATCGACAGCTCGGACGGGAAGGTGTTCGAGCTGGTAAAGAAGGAGCTTGTCTCGCTCGAGCCAGGCCTGCGCCTGGCCGAGCCCTATGACATCCAGCGCTGGCCGGAGGCAATCCCAAGGTATGACTGCGCTCAGGTCGCGCGGGTGCGCTCGTTCCAGGCGGCGGGCCAGGGAGAGAGAGGCCTTTATCTGTGCGGGGACTACCTCAACGCACCCTGGATCGAGGGGGCAAGCCGCATCGGGCACAAGGTGGCCCGGAGCATTCTCCAGTCGGGGAAAAGCGCGGACGCGGGCAAGCGGAAACAAGGAATCCGGCCAGATGCTTGACCCGCTGACTCGGCTCGCGCGCGCTCGGCGAAGCCTGGACGGGCTGTCGGTGGGGGATGCGCTGGGCGCCCTGGCCAGGCTGGACGGCCGGCAGCTCCCCCCGGGCACGTGGCGCTACACGGACGATACGGCGATGGCCTGCTCGGTGGTTGAGGCCTTGCAGCAGCGGGGAACTCTGGACCCGGACGACCTCTTCCAACGATTTGCCCGGCGCTACCAGGCTGAGCCCAATCGGGGCTACGGTCCGGGGATGATTCTGCTGTTCCACCAGGTTCGGAAAGGCATGGCCTGGGAAACTGCCGTCCGCGACCTGTTCGGGTTCGGCGAGGGCTCGTTCGGAAACGGGGCAGCCATGAGGGTCGCCCCGGTCGGGGCCTACTTCGCCGAGGACTACGAAGAGGTGGTGGCCCAGGCCCGGGCTTCGGCCCGGACAACCCACGCCCATCCCGAGGGCATCGCCGGCGCGGTGGCGGTTGCGGTGGCCGCGGCAGCCGCCGTCCGAGGTGAGGCGGACCTCTTCGGGCCGGTGCTCGAGCACACGCCTCCCGGGTTGACCCGGGATGGTCTGGAGCGGGCGCGCACGCTCCAGGCCTCGCCCGAGGAGGCGGCTCGAGAGCTGGGCTCGGGCCAGCAGGTCACCTCCCAGGATACGGTGCCCTTCTGTTTGTGGTGCGCCGCGCGTTATCGGGACAGCTACGTCGAGTGCTTCTGGTCGACCCTGGCCGGGCAGGGGGATCGCGACACGACCTGCGCCATCTCTGGAAGCATCGTGGCCCTGTCGGCCGACGACCTGCCGGACGAGTGGCTGGCCCGACGCGAGCCGCTGCCCTGAGCGTCCTTGCGCCACCCTCCAGGGGGGCACGGGGAGGGTGGAGAAATCCTGATGCGATGCCGGAGCCCGATTTTCTCGAGCACTCGGGAGGCGTAACCTCCGCCATGCATGACGCCTCGGAAGCTCTCCGTCGCTTGTGCCTCGATCCCATTTACATCGCGAACCGCGAGTGGGGGGTGCCGCGCTGGGGGCACCCCGAGGGCAGCCTGGGGGCCCACATCGAGGAGCTGGAAGCCAATCTCAAGCGGGCCCGGCCCTGGCTGCTCGAGGGAGATGAAGCACGTCTGCGCCTGATCATCCACGCCCACGACATTTGCAAACCAGAAGCCCGCAAAGGCGTCAGCTTGGAGCACCCCCTCCATCACGGCCGCCTGGCCCGCCAACTGCTGGCCAGATACAGCCAGGACAGCCAGGCACTGGCCATCGTGGAGCATCACGACGACGGCTACTACCTGTTCTTTCAAGACGATCCGAGCCCCGGGATCGAACGCCTGCTGGTAGCCGTGGAGGAGGTGGAGTTGTTCTTGCTCTTCACCTTCATCGACGGCTGCCTGGCTGGCAAGTTGCCGCAGCCCGTGCAGTGGTTTGCCGAACAGTTGGCCCGGCACCGCCAGCTCGGTCAGCGCGTGATGGAGTGCTTCTCCTTTCTCAGTCAGTCACGGCTGGGGCCGGAAGACCGCTAACCCTGGCTCCTCAGGTGCCGGAGCAGGGTCTCGGTATCCGGGGTCCGGCGCGGATCGAAGAAGCGGTCCCCGGTCAGCTCCATGTAGAGCTGCATGCCGGTCCCAACGGTGCCGTTCACGCCCGGATAGCCGCTGGCGGCATTGCACCAGAAGAAGTTCTTCCAGGGGGTGGTCGAGCGCAGTCGACCCGGCCCGAGATTGGCGGGAGTGAGGTGCTGGCCGTAGGCGTGCCCGCGCGGTGCCCGGCAATAGTCCTCGTTGGTGGTGGGCGAGCCGGCCACGTGCAGCACGATGTGCTTGCGCAGATCGCGTACGTGGTGCTGCTCCACCAGGTCGATCAGCCGGTTCTGGACCTCGTTCTTCTTGCGCACGTAGGCCTTGTAGTCGCTGTCGTGGAGCTGGCGAAAGAAGTCGTAGCTGGCCCCGGTGGCCAGCTCGAGGATCTGGGTGTCGGGGGGGCAGGTGCCCCCCTCGGGGGTGTGCAGGGTGGGGGTGGCCATGAAGAGCCAGGGCTTGCTCCAGTCCTGGTTCATGGCCTCATCCCAGGTCTGGTTCAGATCCCACTGCTCCAGGTGCCAGGTGTTGTGGCGCCCGAAGCCATAGTCGCGCAGGTCCAGGCCGCGCAGGCCCAGGTAGACGGTCAGAGCGGTCCAGGAGTATTCGTACTCGAGCGGTTTTCGCCAGGAACCGGGGAACTTCTCGCGGCCGATGAGGGCGGACATCTTCTGCGGGTCGGCGTTGCATACGATGCTGGGGGCTCGAAAGACCTTGCCGTCAGAGGTCACGACGCCCTCCATGCGGTCGCCCCGGACCTCAAACCCGGTGACCTCGGTCTCGTAGTAAACGTGACAGCCCTCATGGGAGGTGATGAGCTCCATCAGGCGGTCGATGAGATACTTGAAGTGGCGCCGGGGGTAGTAGGCTCCCCGGTTGTAGCCGGAGAAAAGGCCATTGTAGGCCAGCACCGACAGATCGCGAGGCGGGCACATGTAGTCGCCCGAGTTGGCGCTCAGCACGGCCCGGGCCTCCCGGCTCAGACCGCACTCGTCGAAGACCTGCTGCAGGGTCTTGCGATGGTAGCGGAGCAGCGTCCGAAAGCGCCACCCCAGAGTGGGAACGTGCCACCAGCGAATGGTGTCGGGCAATTGGGCCACCTCGAGGCTCAGGCGGTCGAGGATGCGGGTGAGCCGACGCACCGGCTCGCCCTGGCCCGGGTAGGCGGCCTCGATGTTGGCGGCCAATCCGTCGTAGCCACAGGGGATGGCCACGCGCTTTCGGTCGGGCAAGATGACGTGATCGTAGCCGTCCGGGTCGAGCTTCTCGAAGAGGATGTCCTGACTGAGCCCGAGCTTCTCGAGCAGACGGGTCACTTTCTCGCCGGGTCCGCAGCCCCAGATGTAGTGAATCTGGGCACAGAAATGAAACTCTCCCATGCGAAACGAGTGGACGTAGCCGCCTGGAACGTCATGGGCCTCGAGCATGCACACCCGCCACCCGGCCCTGGCCAGCAGGGCAGCGACGCTGATGGCGGCCATGCCGGTGCCCACGATCACCACGTCATACTTCGGATTGGATTGATACAGGCTGTCCTGGCGCTCATGCGCCGCGGGAGTGAGCGCTCCGGTGCTCTTTGCCTTCATGGGCCTCTCCTACGAGGCGTGCCGGATCGTTCCTGGGGAACGGGAGCAGATTGCGCTCGATGGAACCCCCAAAAGCTCGGTGACGGCGGAGTCATTTAGGAGAGGTGGAGACCGTGGGGATTAAGGAGAAGTTGATGGATAATGGGGAGGATCGGTTGACGGGCAGGGCGACCGGGCTAAGAACAGCGCCGGGTTGCGCTCGTTCTTGAATATTTATCCAAACCGGATGCTTCCTTACCAAGTCATGGCAAAGGACTTCTTTAAGAGATCGTCAGAATGTTCTGCAGGAACTTGAGAAGGATTGCAGTATAAACGTGCCGATGAATATGACCGCTCAAGTTTCCGGAGGTGACAGCGTCTGCAGGGTTGTACGGCGTGCACCCAGCAGGCCCGCTTACGAGTTCGCCAAGCGACTGTTCGATCTGACTGTCTCCGGAGCGGCCATCCTGGCCCTTTCGCCGGTGTTCATCCTGTCCGCCGCGCTGATCTACCTCGAGGAGCGCGGGCCGGTGTTCTACCGGGGCGAGCGCATTGGGCGGGACGGCAAGACGTTCGCCATCTTCAAGTTCCGCACCATGCGGCTGGACGCTGACAAGATCCCCGGGCCCTCCTCGGCGGGCGATGACGATCCGCGTATCACCAAGCTGGGGGGCATCCTGCGCACGCTCAAGATCAACGAGCTGCCCCAGCTGTTCAACGTGCTCAATGGAAGCATGAGCCTGGTCGGCCCCCGGCCCCAGGTGGCCTGGGACGTGGCCAACTACACAGACGAGGAGACGGCCATCCTGAGCGTGCCGCCGGGCATCACCGACTACGCTTCCATCCGCTTCCACAACGAGGGGGAGATCCTCAAGGGAAGCAAAGACCCTGACGCCGACTATATCCGCCTCATCCGGCCCGAAAAGATCCAGCTGCAGCTGAAGTATCTCCGCGAGCGGTCCTTTTTGACCGACCTCAAGATCCTGTTCCGCACCGCCTGGGTTCTGGTGGAGGACCGCCTGAGCCGCTCCAGGAGTGAGAATGTCCACTAGTCCCCAGACAACCAGCCCTCCCGCCGAGGGCGAGCCCGGAGGGCTTCGCTCGCCGGTCGAGCATGACGCAGCCAGCATCTACCAGCGCTGCTTCGAGTCCAGCCCGGACACGCTGCAGGCCAGGCTGGACAACTTCCCAAAGTACGTGCGGCTGCAAGCCCTGACCCGCTTCCTGGTTCGCTATGAGTTGATGCGCAAGGTGGTGGGGATCAAGGGCTCGATCGTGGAGTGCGGGGTGTTCGGGGGCTTCGGGTTGATGAGCTGGGCCAATCTGAGCTCTATCTTGGAGCCCACCAACTTCCAGCGGCGCATCTACGGCTTCGACTCCTTCAGCGGCTTTCCGAACGTGTCCGAGGAAGACAAAGCCGGCAAAGGCATCGCCCAGACCGGGCAGTTGCGCAACAACTCGCACGATGAGCTCGAGCAGCTCATTAAGGCTTATGACGCCAACCGATACCTGGGGCACATGGCCAAAGTGGAGCTGATCGACGGGGATGCCACCAGGACCATCCCCCGCTTCATCGAGACCCACCCGCACACGCTGATCAGCTTGCTGTTCCTGGATTTTGACCTTTATGAGCCGACTCTGTTGGCCCTGCAGCACTTCCTGCCCCGCATGCCCAAAGGCGCCATCGTGGCCTTCGACGAGCTCGACCACCCGCTGTGGCCGGGCGAGACGCTGGCACTGCTCAAGGCGGTGAATCTGCCCTCGGTGCGTCTGGAGCGGTTTGATTTCGATCCCTACGTGGGGTTTTTCGTAGTCTGAGCAACAAGGATAAGTCATGCTTCATTCCACACAACCCGCCCTGGCTGAAACGGCTGCCGTCCAAGAGATGGCCCGAAAGGTTCGCACCCACATCCTCCGGATGACCCATCGGGCCCGCTGCTCGCACACCGGCAGCGGGCTGTCACTGGCCGACGTGGTGGCCAGCCTTTATGGAGGGGGCATCCTCAACTACCGGCCCTCCGAGCCGAAGTGGCCGGCCCGCGACCGGCTGATCCTGAGCAAGGGCCACGCCGCGGCCTGTCACTACGCGGTGCTGGCCGAGGCGGGCTTCTTTCCCAGCAGAGAGCTGGAGAAGTTTTGCACCAACGACAGCTACCTGGCCGGGCACGTCAACCACAACGTGCCAGGGGTGGAGGCCTCTACCGGGTCGCTGGGGCACGGGCTCTCGATCGGCTGCGGGATGGCCCTGGTAGGTAAAACTGACCAGCCAGGCTTCCGGGTCTTCGTCATATTGAGTGATGGGGAGTGCGACGAAGGCTCCACCTGGGAGCCGGCCCTGCTCGCGCCCACGCTCAAGCTCTCCAACCTGACCGTGGTCGTGGACTACAACAAGATCCAGAGCCTGGGCCCAGTGAAGGAAGTGCTCGACCTGGAGCCGCTGGCCGACAAGTGGCGCGCATTTGGCTGGGCGGTCGAAGAAGTGGACGGGCACGACGTGGGGGCCCTGCTTGGGGCCATGGGTCGGCTGCCCTTCGAGACGGACAAGCCCAGTTGCATCATCGCCCACACCGTGAAGGGCAAGGGCGTCTCCTTCATGGAGAACCAGCTGATCTGGCACTACTATTCTCCTGACAAGGATGAGCTCGGAAAAGCCCTGGCGGAGCTGGGAGAGACGATATGAGAGACGCGTTCGTTCGAGCTCTGGTGGAGGAGGCCCGCTCCAATCCCGAGCTCTACCTGCTGAGTGGAGACCTGGGCTTCCACGTACTCGACCCGTGGCGCAACGAGCTGCCCGAGCGCTTCATCAACGTGGGTGTGGCCGAGCAAAACCTGGCCGGAATGGCGGCCGGGATGGCCATGGCCGGGAAGGTAGCCGTCATCTACTCAATCGGCAACTTCCCCACCCTGCGCTGCATCGAGCAGATCCGAAACGACATTTGCTACCACGAGGCCAACGTCAAGGTGGTTGCAGTGGGGGCCGGCTTTGCCTACGGCAGCCTGGGCTCGACCCACCACGCCACCGAAGACATCGCCATGATGCGTGCCCTACCGGGGATGATAGTGCTCTCCCCGGGCGACCCGTACGAGGCCGGCGAGGCTACCCGGGCAGCCATGCGCCTGCCAGGGCCGTGCTACCTTCGCATTGGCAAGTCGGGCGAGCCGATGGTGCACAAGAATGCTCCCCCGTTCACCGTGGGCAAGGCCATCACGGCCCGCCCGGGCAGCGACCTCACCCTGGTGGCCACCGGGGGCATGCTGGTGGCGGCCATGGAAGCGGCCGAGCAGCTCGCCTCGCACGCTCTTTCGGTGCGGGTACTCAGTATGCACACCATCAAGCCACTGGACGAGGAAGCCTTGCTGGCGGCGGCCAGCGAGACCGGCAAGGTGGTGACGGTGGAGGAGCACTCGCTGATCGGCGGCCTGGGCAGTGCCGTGGCCGAGTTCCTGTCGGAGGCGGCTCCAGGCGTGCTGCTGCGCAAACTGGGCGTGAGTGACCGGTTCTTCAGCCGCGCCGGCAGCCCCGACCACCTGCGCGCTCAGTGCGGACTGAGCACGGCCGGCATCGTGACCGAAGCCCTCAAGCTGATGCAAAGGAAAAAACTCAACGGAGTCACCCATGTACACAGTACCGTTCGTTGATTATCCCGCCCATTATGGCAACCTGCGAGCCGAGCTCGAGCCCTTGATCGACGAAGTGGTGTTCGAGCGCTCAGACTTCATCATGCGCGGCGACCTGGTCGAGTTCGAGAAGAACATGACCAGCTTTCTCGGCGTCAAGGACTCGGTGGGGCTCAAGTCGTGCACCGACGCGCTAATCTTGAGCCTGAAGGTGGCCGGCGTGGGCCCGGGCGACGAGGTCATCACTGTCTCGCACACCTTCATCGCCACCATCGCGGCCATCGTTCACTGCGGAGGGAAACCGGTGCTGGTGGACATCCGCGAGGATGACGACTTGATGGACCTTGATCAGGTGGAAGCGGCCATCACGCCGCGCACGAAGGTGCTGCTGCCGGTGCACCTGAACGGGCGCATCTGTGACATGGATCGCCTGGAGGCGTTAGCCAAGAAGCACAACCTTACCATCGTGGAGGACTCGGCCCAGGCCCTCGGGGCCACCTACCGGGGCCGCAAGGGCGGCAGCTTCGGGCTGTCGGGCTGCTTCAGCTTTTACCCGGCCAAGCTGCTCGGAGCGGCCGGAGACGGGGGGCTGATCTCCACCCAGACCCAGGCGGTGGCCGACCAGATGCGGCTTTTACGCGACCACGGCCGGGTGGGTAAGGACAACGACTTCGCCTTCTTTGCTTACAACTCTCGCCTGGACAACCTGCAGGCGGCCATCTTGAACCTGAAGCTGCGCCACTTCCCGGGCTGGCTCGAGCGCCGGCGCCAGATCGCGAAGATCTACACCGAGCGCCTGGCGTCCTTGCCCATCAAGCTGCCCATCGCTCCGGACGCGGATCCGATCCGCTATGACGTCTACCAGAACTACCCCATCCAGACGCCCGAGCGAGACGCGCTGCGCGAGCACTTCGTGGCTTCCAGCGTGGAGACGATTATCTCCTGGCGAAAGCCAGTGCACGCCAATGCCGATCTGAAGCTGGACGTCAAGCTGCCGGTGACCGAAAAGCTCTGCCGCGAGGTGATCTCGCTACCCATGAACACCGAGCTGAGCGATGCACAGGTGGAGCACGTCTGCCAGGCCCTGCACGCGTTCTTTACCAAAGGTGGACGGGCCCCGTACCAGCCCATCAAGAGCTCTGTCGCAACCTGATGCGCGTCGTCCTGCTCTGGTTGATGCTGGCGGGCCTGGCCCTGGGCCAGAGCCAGCTCGGGGATAGCAACAAGGAGGCGACCCGGGCCCCCGGCGTCGAGCAGGGCAGCCTGCAACGCATCCAAATGCGGCGCCAGGTGGGCAGCAAGCCTTCCCCGCGAGGGCTGTCGGCCAAGCTGGTCAACGCCAGCGAAGGGGAAGCGCCCGACCCGCTGCTGGCCTCCGTGCCGCACAGCTACCGGCTAGCGCCAGGGGACCAGCTGGAGCTGACGTTCATCTCCCAGACCACCGAGACGATTCAGCGCACCATCCAGCCAGACGGCTTTCTCACGCTGGGTCCGGCGCGGGTGCAGCTGACCGGCTTCACCATGGTCCAGGCCACACCGCGCATCCGCCGCGAGCTGGGGCGCTACTTTCGCAACTTCTCGGTCAACGTGGGACTCAAGCGGGTGCGCCGCTTCCCCGTGCGGGTGCTGGGAGAGGTGGTCAATCCAGGCATCTACCAGGCCTCGGGCGTGAGCGGGGCGGCCGAGCTGGTGCTGGACGCGGGGGGGCTGACCAAGATCGGCTCCATGCGCCGCGTGCAGATGCTCAACAGCCAGTCGAGACCCTTCCGGGTGCTCGACTTCCTCAAGTGGCAGTCGCTGGGGCAAGAAGACCAGAACCCGTTCGTGTCGGCCCAGCAGACCATCGTGGTGCCGGCTATCGGTCGCGAGGTGCAGCTCTCGGGCGAGGTGCTGCAGCCGGGCATCTATGAGATACTGGAGAACGAGACGTTGGCCAGCCTGCTGCGGGTGGCCGGCGGGGTGACCTCGGTGGCCGACAAGCGCCAGGTGCAGGTGGCCCGCCTGCTGCCCTCGGGCAAGCGTCAGGACCTGCGCTTCAACCTGGAGGACCCGTCCTCGGAAGGCTGGAGCTTCCGACTCGAGGACGGGGACCAGATCTCGTTCTATGACCGCAGCCTGGCCCAGGGACGGCTGATCGTGATCGGCGAGGTGCGGGGCCAGAACTTCTTCCCCGAGACGGTCAACCAGGTATCAGGGCTGAAAGAGGTACAGCGACGCGGAGTCTACTCGCTCAGCGAGGGAGAGACGGCCCGTCAGGTGGTTCTGGCCCTGGGCGGGCTGACGGCCAAGGCAGACCTGGAGCACTCCTGGATCGAGCGTCTCGGTCCGGAGGGCGAGCTAATCAAGATTCCTCTGAACTTGCGCCAGCTGATCACGCAGCAGGAGGCTCCGCCCGCGGGCCAGATGCTGGCCAGCGACGTGCAGGTGCGAGACGGCGACACGCTGGTGGTGCCGGCCTTGCCGGACACGGTGTTCCTGGCTGGCCACTTCTATAAACCCGGGCCCCTGCCTTACAACCCGGCCTACGGTCTGCGCGAGTACATCGCCCAGGCCGGCGGCACGACCGAGAAGGCGCACACCAAGCACGCCCGCCTGATCCGCCACGTGCCAGACGGGCCGCCGATCGTGTGGGAGTTCAACCTGCTCGACGTGATGCAGGAAGGCTACCAGCCGGTTTCGGACATCCGCCCGGGCGACGTGATCTACGTGCCACTGTTCAAGCCGTTCTACACCGACCTGCTGCAGTTCTTGCCGTCGCTGCTGTTGATCCCCTCGATCTACCGCTAGGGCTTGACGAGCTGGAAGCGGATGACCAGGTTGAAGTCGTAGCCCAGGAAGGGCAGGGGCCAGCGACGCTCTTTGTAGGCTCCCCGCCGCCTGAGTGAGGCGGTGATGGTGTCGCAAAGATTCGGGTGGCTCCAGCAGATGATCTTGAGCAGATCGAGGCCGTACTTGCGCTGGAAGGTACGCCGCGAGGTGAGCCAGCGTCCCAGGCCCCAGGCCAGGCCGCCCTCGGCGGGGATGGCCCCCACCACTCTGCCGCCCGGGCGCAGCACCCGCAGGAGCTCGGCGATCCAGCTCTCGAGCGGGTCGACGTGCTCGAGGGAGTAAAACGAGAGGCAGAGATCCTGGCTGTTGGTTTCCAGGGGCAGGTCGGGGTGATCCAGGCGAAAGCCCTGGAAGGCGGTGCCCCGGGCGGTCATGGCCTGCTCGAGGCGGGGGAAGAAGGTGTCGGTGACGTCCAGGGCGGTGTAGCTCTGGGGCGAGCCCTCCAGCGCATGGAGGTGGTAGCCGCCGCCGGGGCCGAGCTCGACCACCTTAAGGCCGGTGGTATCCAGGCCCTTGAGGACCCGATATCCGGTGGCGTTGAGGCGGGCCTCCAGCGAGCCGGGCTTCTGGGTGGCCTGGTAGATCTCGGGGAAAAGCTCGAGCCAGCGCTGCCAGTCGGGGTCGCCAGGCTGCACGCGGGTGCCGTAGCGGCGCCGATCGCCGAACAGCTCGCGGACCACGGCCTGGGGCAGGTAGTTGCGCAGCATAGGGGGTTTATAGCACCGAGAGAGGGGGCGTGTCCAATCGGTTTGACAGTCTTTCACGGCCCGAGTAAGATGGGCCGATGATCTGGATCCTGCTTCCGGCCTATAATGAAGCCGACTCGCTGCCGCACCTGTTGCCCCGCATCCACGAGGCCTTCACTTCGCGGGGGCGCGAGTATCGGCTGGTGGTGGTAAACGACGGGAGTGAGGACGCCACGGGGGATCTGCTGGCCGAGTATGCTCGCGAGTATCCTCTGGACGTGCTCACCCACCCCATCAACCGGGGGCTGGGGGAAACCGAGCGGGACGGGTTCGAGCACATCGCGACCCACTGCGCCGAGGACGACCTGATCATGCGGATGGACTGCGACGACACGCACCATCCGAGCTACCTCTTCGACCTGGAAGACAGAGTCAACCAGGGCTTCGACGTGGTCAACACCTCGCGCTTTCAGCCAGGAGGCGGCCAGCAGGGGCTGGACGCCTACCGCACCTTCATCAGCCGCTGCGCCAACTGGTTCATGGGGATGGTGTTCGCCATCCCGGGGCTGCGTGACTATTCCTGCGGCTATCGCTGCTACCGGGCCCGGGTGATCCAGGACGCCCTGAGAATTTTTGGTAATCACTTCATCCAGCTCAAGGGGCTGGGCTTTACCTCTACCCTTGAGATGATCGTAAAGCTGCACATGCTGGGCTGCAAGATGGCCGAGGTGCCGTTCGTGCTGCGCTACGACATGAAGCGCTCGCCGAGCAAGATGCTGGCCTCGCTGACCACGCTGGGCTATTTGATGATGGCCCTGCTCTACCTCTGGCCGTTCGACGGCTGGCGCTCGCAGTATCGCGGGCTCTCGCGTCTTTATCGGCAAGAGCGCGACGAGGCGCTGCGTCGCTATCAGAAAACCAGGCTGCGGACCATCTCGCGAATCAGTCTCTGAGCCGGTTTTCGGAAGGAAAGTGCAGCGGCCTGGAGTATCAGGGGGAAATCTGAACGGGCAACGACTTTATGTGTGGTATCGGTGGTTTTATAAGCCTTCGGCGGGAGAGCATCCCCCGGCTGAAGGCCGCGCTGTGGACGGTTAATGAGCTGCAGCGCCATCGCGGGCCCGACGGGGCGGACATCTGGGCCCACACCGACGCGCACGTGGGGCTGGCCCACAGACGATTGAGCATCATCGACCTGGCCACCGGCTCGCAGCCCATGGTGGAGCCAAGCGGGAACGTGCTGGTGCACAACGGGGAAATCTACAACTACCTCGAGCTGCGCGAGGAGCTGGGAGTGAGCCGGTTCCGCACCACCTCGGACACCGAGGTGATCCTGAAGGCCCACGAGACCTGGGGCCCCGACTGCGTAGCCCACCTTCGGGGGATGTTCGCCTTCGCGCTTTGGGACGAAAAGGAGCAGACCCTGTTCTGCGCCCGGGACCGGTTCGGGATCAAGCCGTTCTACTACGCGGTGGTGGACGGACAGCTGATGTTCGCCTCGGAGGTGAAGGCGCTCTTGCCCTTCCTGCCCTCCATCGAGACCGACCCGGAGGGCTTCAAGGATTACCTCGCGTTCCAGTTCTGCCTGGGCGGCAAGACGCTGTTCAAAGGGGTGGAAGAGCTCTTGCCCGGTCACATGCTGATCGTGCGCGACGGACAGGTGACAGTGCGCCGCTACTGGGAGGTCTACTACGAGCTGGACTGGGACCACACCGCCCCCTACTTCGAACGGCGCATCCAGGAGCTCTTAGAGGACTCGGTCCGTTTCCACCTTAGAAGCGACGTGCCCCTGGGAGCCTACGTCAGCGGCGGCACCGACTCGAGCCTGGTGGCTAGCCTGGCCACCGAGCACCATCCGCAGGAGCTGATGGGCTTCACGGGACGCTTCACCGAGGGGCCGGAATACGACGAGAGCGCCTACGCTCAAGCCCTGGCCCGGGCTCGCAACTTCCCGCTCCAGTGCGTGGACATCACCGCCCAGGACTTCGTGGAGTCGATCCGCAAGGTGATCTACCACCTGGACTACCCGGTGGCCGGTCCGGGCTCGTTTCCGCAGTACGTGGTCAGCGAGCTGGCCGCCAAACACCGCAAGGTGGTGCTGGGCGGACAGGGCGGCGACGAGGTGTTCGGGGGCTACACGCGCTACCTGATGGCCTATTTCGAGCAGTGCATCAAGGCGGCCATCGAGGGCACCTCCAAGAGCGGCAACTTCGTGGTGACCTACGAGTCCATCATCCCCAACCTGAGCACGCTGCGCCAGTACAAGCCGATGCTGCAAGAGTTCTGGCGCGAGGGGCTGTTCGAGTCGATGGATCGGCGCTACTTCCGCCTCATCAACCGGGCCAACGAGCTCAAGGACGAGGTGCGCTGGGAGCACCTGACCGACTACGAGCCGTTCGAAACCTTCAAGAAGATCTTCCACGGCAAGAACGTGGGGCGCGAGTCGTATTTCGACCAGATGACGCACTTTGATTTCAAGACGCTCCTGCCGGCCCTCTTGCAGGTGGAGGACCGGGTCAGCATGGCCCACGGCCTGGAGAGCCGGGTGCCGCTCTTGGACCACGCCCTGGTGGAGCTGGCCGCCACCATCCCTTCCAACGTCAAGTTCGCCGACGGGCACCTCAAGCACGTGCTCAAGAACGCGGCCGAAAAGTGGCTGATCCCGGAGATCTCCCAGCGCAAGGACAAGATGGGCTTCCCCACCCCGCTCATCGAGTGGGCCCGGGGCCCGGCCCGCGACTTCGTGGTAGACGTGTTCTCCACGTCCCGGGCCCAGGGCCGCGACCTGGTGGACAATCGCAAAGTTCTGCAAAACCTTGACAGGGAGCCCCGGTTCGGGCGTAAGCTCTGGGGTCTTTTGTGCCTGGAGCTGTGGCAGCAAGAATTCCACGACCGCGCGGCGGAGCTGCGCGCGTTTCGTAGCAGTGAGAAAGTAGAGGTAAAGTCAGCATGAAGGTGCTTATCACGGGCGGAGCCGGCTTCATCGGCTCGCATTTGACGGATAATCTTCTCTCGCGCAAGGACCAGGTCATGGTGGTGGACAACTACGCCACCGGCCGGCGCGACAACCTCAATCCCCAGGCGGGACTTGAGATCTGCGAGGGGACCATCGCCGACGGCGAGTGGCTCGAGGGGCTGTTCACCCGCTTCAAGCCCGACGTGGTGGTGCACGCGGCCGCGGCCTACAAGAACCCCGACGACTGGGTGGAGGATGTGCAGACCAACGCCCTGGGCACGGTCAACGTGCTCAAGAGCAGCCTCAAGCACGGCGTAAAACGGGTGGTCTACTTCCAGACGGCCCTGTGCTACGGCATTCACCCCAAAGAGCAACCGATCACGCTGGCCCATCCCCAGTTCCCCACCGACTCGAGCTACGCCGCGAGCAAGACGGCGGGCGAGAACTACCTGGTGCTTTCGGGGCTGAGTTTCGTCTCGTTCCGCCTGGCCAACGTCTACGGCCCGCGCAACATCAGCGGCCCGCTGCCCACCTTCTACAGTCGCCTCAGCGGCAACAAACCGTGCTTCGTAATGGACACGCGGCGCGACTTCCTCTTCATCGACGACCTGGTGGCCGTGGTGATGAAGGCCATCGACGGCATGGGCCAGGGGATCTACCACGTCTCCTCGGGCGGGGACATCTCCATCCAGGAGATGTTCGACGCCACCACCGAGGCCATGGGCATCAAGCTGGACCAGCCGGTGGAAGTGCGCCCGCGCGGGGCTGACGACGCTCCCACCATCCTGCTCGACCCCACCCGCACCAACCAGGACTTCAGCTGGAAGACGGTGGTGGCGCTCAAGGACGGAGTTCGTAAAGCGGTGAAGTATTACCAGGAGCACGGCGTGGCCGAGACCTACACGCACCTTCGCCCGCTGGAGCCCGTGAAGTGAAGGGCTGCTCGATCCTCGTCACCGGGGGGGCCGGGTTCGTAGGAAGTAACCTGGTGCGCCGGCTGCTCGATGAGGGCTGCGCGCGGGTGGAGGTGGTGGACAACCTGCTTTCCTCCGAGCGCGAGAACCTGCCCGCCGACGACCGGGTCTACTTCATCGAAGGCTCGATCGCCGACGACGCGGTGCTCTCTCGCCTGGAGGACCAGTACGACTTCATCTTCCACCTGAGCACCTACCACGGCAACCAGAGCTCGATGCACGACCCGCTGGCCGACCACGAGAACAACCTGCTCACGACCCTGAAGCTGTGCGAGCGGGTCAAGGAGTTTCGCCGGCTGAAGAAGCTGGTCTACTCGGGGGCAGGCTGCGCGGTAGCGGAGAAGACCTACTCGGAGGCTCAGGCGACCACCGAGGAGGCGCCGGTCTCGCTCAGCATGGACTCGCCCTACTCCATCTCCAAGCTGGTGGGCGAGATGTACGCACTGTACTACTTCAACCGCCACGGACTGCCCACGGTGCGGGCGCGCTTTCAGAACGTCTACGGGCCGGGCGAGGTGCTCGGCGCGGGGCAGTGGCGGGGCACACCGGCCACGGTGTGGCGCAACGTGACCCCCACCTTCGTCTACAAGGCGCTGCACGCAGAAGCGCTGCCCGTGGAAGGGAGCGGCGAGGCGACTCGGGACTTCATCTTCGTGGAGGACATCGTGCAGGGGCTGATCTGCTGCGCGCTGCGCGGCACGCCGGGAGAGGTCTACAACCTGGCCACGGGCGAGGAAATCAGCATCCGACGCCTGGCCGAGACGATCAATCGCTTTGCGAACAACAGCACCCCCCTCGAGTTCCGCCCCCAGCGCGACTGGGACCGCTCGGGCAAACGCTTCGGCAGCACCGAGAAGGCGCGCCGCGAGCTGGGCTTCGAGGCCCGGGTGGGCCTGGACGAGGGACTGGAGAGGACGGTCGCATGGACACGCAAGAATCTGTCCAGAATCAAGAGCGCGATGCACAAGCACGCCGACCGCATGAAGGAGCTGCATCTGGGCGTCTGATCCGCCTGACCCTGCTGAGCGAGTGGTTCGACCCCGAGCCGGGCTGCAACCACGGGCTGACCCTGGCAAAGTGGCTGAGCAACCACGGCTACGAAGTGCAGGTGCTGACGGGCATCCCCAACTACCCGGGAGGCAAGTTCTACCCGGGCTACAAGGTGAAGCCCTGGCAATGGGAGCGGATGGACGGGGTGCCGGTGCTGCGCGTGCCGCTCTTGCCGAGCCACGACAGCTCGGCGGGCAAGCGCATGGTGACCTACGGCAGCTTTGCCGTGGCGGCCACGATGGCCTTGCCGCTGCTCAAGAAGGCGGACGTGGCCTACGTATACCACCCGCCGCCCACGATCGGACTGCCGGGGCTGGCGCTGCACCTGCTGGGGCGGATGCCCTACCTGTATCACATCGCCGACGTGTGGCCGGACACGGTGACCGATTCGGGGATGATTCGCAACAAGCTCCTGGGCTCTGTGGTGGAATCGGTTTTGCACAAGTGGTGCAATCTGCTCTACCGGCGCGCCTCCCACATCACGGTGCTGAGCAAGGGGGTGAAGAAACTCCTGGAAGGGCGAGGGGTTCCACCCTCCAAAGTGCACGCCATCTACGACTGGACCAACGAGGAGGTCTTCTCGCCGCTGCCGCGCGATGAGGCGTTCGCGGAAAGCCTGGGGCTCAATCACACGGTGAACTTCCTCTACGCGGGGAACATGGGGCCGATGCAGGCGCTCGACAGCGTGATCAGGGCGGCGGCGCTGCTCAAGGACCTGCCCAACTTCCGGCTGGTACTGGCCGGGCTGGGGCCCAAGGAAGAAGAGCTGAAGGCGCTGGCGGGGTCGCTGGAGGCCTCCAACGTGGTCTTCCTGGGGCGGCGGCAGTTCTGGGAGATGCCAAAGGTCTACAGCATCGGCGACGTGCTGCTGGTGCATTTGAAGGATATCCCGTTCTACGTGACGGCCATCCCCAGCAAGACCCAGGTCTGCCTGGCGGTGGGACGGCCGGTCCTGATGGGCATCCGGGGGGACGCCACGGACGTGATCGAAGAGTCAGGGGCGGGGCTCTGCTGTGAGCCGGAGAACGTGGAGCAGCTGGCGGCCACCATGCGCACGTTCTACGAGATGGAGCCCTCGGTGCGGGCCGAGATGGGGGTGCGAGGGCACAAGTTCTACCACGACCACATGTCGCTGGAGGCGGGGGGCACGAAGGTGGACCGGTTGCTGCGGTCCATGGTGGCTCTGAAACGGTGAGGATTTTATTCTTCAAGAACATCTACGAGCAGTACTGGCGGTCTCTGTACAAGAAGCTGCCGGGACTGGAGCAGCGCTCGTTTGCCGAGCAGTGGGCGAGCTTCGTGCACGACTCGTTTTTCTACGCGGGCTTGATGCAGCGCGACCTGGGGCAGCTGGGCTGGGAAGTGATGGAGTCGTGGACCAACGTGCGTCCCCTGCAGGAGGCCTGGGCCCGCGAGAATGACGTGACGGTGGGGCCGGGATGGCTCAAGGAGATCCCCTGGGCTCAGCTCAAGAAGTTTGCGCCGGACGTGATCTACTCGATGGACGGGCGCAATATCGACGCGGCGTTCCTGCAGCGAGTGCGGGCCGAGATCCCCTCGGTCAAGGTAATCACGGGGTTCATCGGGGCGCCGACGTATGACATCGACACGTTCAAGGAGTACGACCTGCTCTACACCTGCGTGCACGCCTGGGTGCCGCATTTTGAGTCGCACGGGATCCGCTGTATGTACGAGCCGCACGTGTACATGGACTCGGTGCTCGACCGGCTCGACCGCACAGCGCCCAAGGACATCGACCTGCTCTTCTCGGGCGGGCTCTACCGGCGCGGGGACTGTCACCTGGAGCGAGAGCAGCTGCTGGAGTCGCTTTTGGACTTCCCGGGGCTGCACATCTACTCGGCCCAGGGGGACATCAGCTGGCGGGCGGATTTCACGGACACGACGCTGCGCCGGATCGCCTACGTGATCCAGCAGCTGCTTGCCAGGCTGGGGGTGCCGGAGTCGCGTCGGCGAAAGCTGCCGGTGATCGGGCGGGCCTCGAGCTGGACGGAGATGCCGATGAGCCAGATCAACTGGAAGCTCAAGCCGCACATCAAGCCTCCAGCCTTCGGACTGGAGATGTATCGGCTCTTGAACCGCGCCAAGGTGACGCTGAACATGCACGCCCAGGTGGCCGGGGAAGAAGCGGCCAACATGCGCATCTTCGAGGTGATCGGGACGGGCAGCTGTCTGTTGACGGACTACAAGCCGAATCTGTCGGACTTCTTCGAGCTGGACCGCGAAGTGGTGGCCTATCGCTCAGTGGCCGAGTGCCGCGAGAAGACGCGCTGGCTGCTCGACCACCCGGCCGAGCGAGAGGCGATCGCGCGGGCGGGGCAAGAGCGGGTGCTGCGCGAGTACAACCACATGACCCGGGCTGTGCGGCTGGACGCTCAGCTGCGCCAGGTGGCCGCATGTGCGGAATAGGTGGGCTGATCCGCCGCTCGGCGGGACCGGTCTCGGCGGATTTGCAGCGCATGGGACAGCTGATGGTGCACCGAGGCCCGGACGACTACGGATTCTTGCTCTGGAGCCCGGGCGAGAACGCCTGGCGGGGGCGAGAGCTGCCCGCGCGGGAAGCCACCGTGGGGTTCGTGCACCGTCGACTGAGCATCCTGGACCTGACGGTGGGAGGCTGGCAGCCGCAGTCGACCGAGGACGGGCGCTACCACATCGTCTACAACGGGGAGATCTATAACTTCCTGGAGCTGAAGGCGGAGCTGGACTACCCGTTCAAGTCGACCTCGGACACGGAGGTCTTGCTGGCCGCACTGGCCACCCGGGGGCCCTCGGTCCTTTCGCGGCTGGTGGGCATGTTCGCCTTCGTGCTGCTGGACACGGTGGAGAACACGCTCTTGATGGCCCGCGATCCGTTCGGGATCAAGCCGCTCTACTATACGCAGTACCGCGACGGACTGGCCTTCGCATCGGAGATCAAGGCGCTGTTGGAGCTGCCGGGCGTGTCCCGCGAGCTCGACCCGACCGGGCTGTACGACTACCTGCGCTTCGGGCTGACCGACCACGCGGAGACGACGCTGCTGGCGGGGGTGCGCCAGCTTCCCCCGGGGAGCTTCGCGCGCGTTTCCCTGGCGGACTTGAGGCCGCAGATCAGCCGCTACTGGGAGCCGCGCAGCGCGCCCCAGGACCTGGGCTACGAAGAAAGCAAGGCGCGGCTGCGCGACCTGTTCGAAGAGAGCATCAAGCTACACCTGCGCGCGGACGTGCCGGTAGGGGTGGCGCTGTCGGGAGGGATCGACTCGTCCTCGTCCACGATGATGGTGCGCCACCTGCATCCGCAGGGCGACCTGCACACGTTCTCGTTCGTGGCCGAGAACTCGCCCCTGAGCGAGGAGAAGTGGAGCAACCTGGTGGCTCGGGCCTCGGGCAGCACGGTGCATACCATCAAGCCCGGTCCGGGCGATCTGGCCGAAGCCATGGACAGCCTGGTGCGGGCGCAGGACATCCCCTTCGGCAGCACGAGCATTTTCGCGAGCTACATGTTGATGAAGCTGGTTCAGCAGACGGGGATCAAGGTGCTGATCAGCGGCCAGGGAGCGGATGAGCTGCTGGGCGGCTATGACCTGTTCCGGGGGGCCTTGATGGCCTCTCTGCTCCGCTCGGGTCGCCTTCGCCAGGCGTTCCGGCTGCTGGTCAGCATGTGCCGCCGGCCCGACTGGAAAGCCCACCTGGCGCACGCCGCAGCCTTCCTTGTGCCGCCAGCCTGGCACGGGCCGCTGCGGCGGATGGCAGGCCGCGAGCTGATGCCCGACTGGCTGGACGCGGCCTGGTTCGCCCAGCGAGGGGTGACGCCCCACAGCCCGCTGCACTACTCGGGCAAGCGAATTCTGACGCAGGAGCTGATGCACAGCCTGACCTACTCCAGCCTGCCGATGCTGCTGCGCTACGAGGACAGAAACAGCATGGCCCACTCGGTGGAGAGCCGGGTGCCGTTTCTGACCCCGCAGCTGGCAGAGTTCATCTACTCGCTGCCAGAGACGTACATCATCTCGCTGCGCGGGACGACCAAGGCGATCTTCCGGGATGCGATGCGCGGGCTGGTGCCCGACCCGATCCTGGACCGCCAGGACAAGATCGGCTTTGCGACGCCAGAGAAGCAATGGCTTTCGGAGCTCAAGCCGCTGGTCCGGTCGGTGCTCGGCTCTCCCGTGCTCTCCGAGCTAGGAGCGCTGCGGGTGGGTAGGGTGCGCGAGCGGTGCGAGAAGGTGCTGGCAGGGGAGCTGCGCTTCGACTTTACGACCTGGAGGCTGGTCAACTTCACGCGCTGGGCCGAGCAGGTGGGAGCACGCGTCTCATGAAGACCTGCCTTGTCTTCCGCCATCAGGGGCAAGCGGCCTTTGCGCCCCCTGCGAAGCAGGTTTCGACGCGGTTCTGGCAGCCTGGATGGTTTCGCATTCGGCCCCCCGGCCAGTCGCTGCCGGTAGCCCTGGTGTGGTGGCTGTTCGACCGGCTGGGAGTGTTCTCGGGGCGCGATTACGGGGTGATGGTGCTGGAGCAGGATGGACGCTTTGTGCACCGATCATCGGTGTTTCCGGCCTTCTTCCGGTTTGCCTTCGTGCGCCGGGGCGAGTTGCAGATCGGGGATACCTACACGGTGCCCTCGGCCCGCGGACAGGGGCTGGCGCTGATGGCTATCCAGGCTATCCTGGCCTGCTTCCCGGGCCGCACGTTCTGGTATGTGACCGAACAGGACAACGAGGCCTCCATCCGGGTGATCGAGAAGGCCGGATTCGAATGCGTGGGGACCGGACGCAAGAACGACCGGTGGAAGCTGAAGGTGACGGCGCGCTATGAGCTGGATTAGGTTTGTGCTGCTGGCCCTGGTGGTGATGGGCCAGGCGTTGGCGCAAGCGCCGACCAACACGCGGATTACGGCCGGGCAAGGGTGGCAGATGGACTTTACCGCTCCCAAGCTGGACGGCAAGGGAGCGGTGCACCTGTTCTTGAAGGCGCGGGTCGACTGGCCCACGCTGGGGGGCGGGTCGAATCCGGTGATGATCCTGCTGGTGAACGGCAAGCCGCCGGGAGCCGCCTCGCTGAAAAACAAGCCGCTGCAGTTCACGATGCGGGACGGAAGCGACACGAGCTGGCTGTGGGGGAACGCCTGGCGGGTAGTGTTCTGCCCAGACTTCTCGGACAAGCTCCGCACAGAGCCGATCTCGGTGGGGATCCCGGATACGGATCCGTTCAGCTTCGAATGGGACATCACGCCTCTCGTGCAGCCGGGCAAGAACACGATCAGCATCCGCCATGACAAGCTGCTTGAGCAGCCGGTGGAGCTGGTGCTGGAAGGGGTTCAGGTAAAGCGGGTGGGACGCGACGGACGCGGACCTCACGCTGGCCACGAAAGCCATTCGGTGAACACCCGGCGCAAGCTGAGCAAGTATTTGTCGGGAGCGTTCAAGCCAGCCCGACCGGGCCCGGTGCTGTTCTCGCCACAGGGCAGCCTGGTGATGAACGGAGTGGAGGTGCAGAGCCGCCTCAGCCTGCCGGGAGGGAGCTGGTTCAGCACCGGGGCAGGGGGAGCGGTGGCCCTGCAGCCGGGCCAGCCGGTCAGCCATTCGTTCTCGGCCGGAGAGCTGCAGGTGGTTCGCACCGCAACTCTGCAGCCCACGCGGGTGCAGGTGGTGGACCACCTGAAGAACGCTTCCGGCGGAACGGTAGGGGTCATCCTGGAGCACCGCTTCCAGGCCAGCGGCACGGTCTTCCTGGGAGGGCGCAAAGCCTTCTCGGGCGACCAGAACGTGGAGGAGCCGGCCCACCCGACGGTGTTCTGGGACAGTCCGGGCAAGGCCCTGGGGCTGGTGGCCGAGGACGACATCTTCCGGGTGCACGTGCGCTCGTTCCAGCAGGGGGGCTGGGCGGGGCTGAGCGACCCCCGCATGGCCCTCCCGGGAGCGAGCGAGCGACTGGTGGAGTGGAGCCTCTACGGCCTGGGCGAGGGGGACTACTGGGACTTCATCAACACGGTGCGACAGGACTGGAAGGTAAACCAGACACTGGGCTGGCCGCTGGTCTTCGAATCAGGCGCCAGCTCGTATGCAACCCAGTACGCCGTGGGCCCGGCCCGGGCGCGCTGGGTCACCCTGCAGGCCACCTTCCCGGATGGCAAGCTGGCTGAAGGGACGGCCATCGAGCAGGCTCTGCCCTGGTGCGCCGGTGTGGCCCGGCAGGTGCAAGAGCTGGCCTCACGGGGCAAGGTCATGATGTACCTGCATGGCCAGATCTGCACGGAAACGAACGCGGCACAGCTCTACGCTGATTCCCAGGCCAAGAAGCTGGGCGGCGGACAGGTGCTCAGCCCGTACAGCTATCCGGTGCTGGTCTTCTTGCCCACACTGTCAAATACGTATGGGAACGCCCTGTTTGCCTCGGTGCTGCGCTCGGTGGGACTGACGCACGTGGGCGGGGTGTACTGGGACGAGCTGTCCTACGCCACCGAGCGCTACGTGCAGCCCGAGCCATGGGATCACTGCAGCGCCGAGATTTCGCCCCAGTCGCACAGCATCGTGAGCTTGATCTCCAGCGTGCCTCTGCTCAAGCAACCCTGGGACGGCAAGATGGTGCGCGAGCTGCAGGGCAAGGGGATGGACCTGGTGGGGAACGGGCCGGCCTTCACGCGCTCGACCATGCAGCTGATGGTGCCTCGCATCGCCGAAACCTCGTCTTATCGAAATCTGGTGGATCTGCATCTGTCCACGCCCTGGGGCCTGGCCAACCACGAGCTGGACCGAACCGTGGCCTCGAACATGCGAATGACGCACAGGATCCTGGACTTCGGCTGCCTGATGACGCCGTTTCACATGGAAAAGGATCCATACCCCTGGGTAGATGCCCTCTATCCGTTCACGCCGGTTGAGCTACGCAGCGGGGTCTTGATGGGGAAAGAGCGAATCGTGACGAACCGCTCGGGCGTGTTCGGCTGGGCAGACGGATCGCTTTTCGATGTGATGATTTTCGACCTGAAGGGCCAACGGGTACGCGCATCAAACGCCGGGCCGGAGGTCGAGCTAAAGTTGAAGCCAGGAGAGCTGGCCGTACTGATCCGCCGGGGGGGAAAGCATTGAGTGAGACAGAGGATGAAGCCATGATCGCAACCGGAGACCTGGGACAGCTGGCCACGGGCCGACAGGAGGACCTGTTCGCCCAGGACCTGAGACGTAACCACGACCGCCTGGCGTCTGGCATCGAGGGGAAGCGAGTCCTGGTCATCGGCGGGGCGGGCAGCATCGGGCAGGCGACCGTCGAGGTCATCTCTGGATTCCGGCCGGCCGCGCTGCACGTGGTGGATCACAACGAGAACAACCTCGCCGAATTGGTCCGAAATCTTCGCGGACGCCCAGAAGGGCTTTCGGTGCAAGATTTTCGCACGCTGCCCATCGATTTCGGCTCAAGCATCATGGGCCGGTTTTTGCAAGACCAGCCACCCTATCAGGCCGTGCTTTGCTTTGCGGCGATGAAGCACGTGCGCTCGGAGAAGGACGTCTACTCGATCATGCAGATGCTCCGGGTGAACGTGCTGCTGGTGTGGCGATTACTGCGCTGGCTCAAAGAGCCAGAGCACTTCTTCTGCGTGTCCACGGACAAGGCAGCCAACCCGGTCAATGTGATGGGAGCGACCAAGCGGCTCATGGAGCACGTGGTCTTTGAAGAGCCTGACCGGCCACACGCCACCGCCCGGTTCGCCAATGTGGCCTTTTCGGAAGGAAGCTTGCTGCAGGGCTTCCTGCGCCGTCTGGAGCGTCAGCAACCCCTGCCAATTCCGCGCGATACGCGGCGCTTTTTTGTAACCTTACGCGAGTCGGGTCAATTGTGCGCTCTGGCGGCCTTCGCCAGCCCCGCACGCCATGTCGTGGTTCCCCGTCTGGATGCCAAATGCGATCTCAAACTGCTCGAGGAGGTGGGGCGCGACCTGGTGGCCCATCTCGGACGCACACCGCGCGAGTATGACTCGGAGGAGGAGGCCCGCTCCAAAGCCCGCGAGGACTACGCTCAGGGTCGGGTGCCTCTGCTGCTCACACCCTGCGACACAACGGGAGAGAAGCCTTACGAAGAGTTCGTGGGAGAGGGCGAAGAATTGCGGGAAATCGGTCTGGAATCACTCCTGGGGGTGCCCTACCTGGCCAACCCGGCCCTGAGCCTCCCCGACCTCGTGAACCGGATGCTCAGGATGATCGAGACAGACTCAGGAGCCGAGCTCGAAGAGCTGCTCGACCTGCTTTCAGCCAGTTTACCCGAGTTCCACCACCAGCGCACCGCCCTGCACCTCGACAGCCGCCTCTGAGCTCGGTCGCACCTGCCGCTGCCGGCTTGACGCAAAGTCCGCCGCCGGCAGCTCGCGATCCATTCCGCGAGTTGAACGCGGGACGAAGTTCCCACCTGGAGTAGAGCAAAAGCCTGGAAAGCCTGGCTCTGGCGTGCTCGTGGTCGGTCCTCAGTCGGGCAACCTCTGGCTGGCCTGGCCGCAGCGGCGTGGTTATTGCCGATTGTTGCGGTCACCGTGCGTAGGGTCCAGGACGAAAGAAGAAAGGCCCCATCGCTGGAGCCCTTCAAGTTTCAAACATCGCTCGCAGGCTCGCTGCGCGCTTTGCTT
>CAYYHB010000006.1:0-50861 GCA_964471395.1 uncultured Burkholderiales bacterium
TCTTGATGCGCGGGTCATCAAACTTGTAGCTGATGCCCAGGCCCCAACCGGTCTGGCGGCCACGATTGTTCTCCAGCGGAGCCAGCGAGCCCGGCGCGAACGAGTTGGCGGACTGTGCGCCGTAAACGTTCGGGTGGGCAAAGCCCATGAACACCGGGTCCATCCAACCGGGAGCAAAGCCCACAACGTCGTTGGTCGGGATGGCCGGCGCGAGGCTGCCGCCCGGAACCAGCACGTCATAGAGGCTGGTGCGCTTCTGGTTGAGGAACTGCGCGTGCGCGTAAGCAAGGCCCCGGCGCTCGTTAAAGCGCCACTGCCCGTTGAACCGGAAGCCCTCCCGGTTGTGCGGGTAGAGCTTGGTGTCGTGGAGCGAATACAGCCCGCTGAAGTAATTCAGGTCCGGGATGCGGAACGCGCCGGCGACGCCAGCCGGGTACTGGAGCACGAACGGGTCGTAAGTCGGATCAACCGTCAGATAACCCACCGACAGGTCCAGGTCGCCATCGAGCAGGTTGGCGCCGATCTCGAGGTGACCGAGATCTCCGCCGCGCTGGAAGGCGCTGTTCTTGTTCGGGCTATAGTCGGTGTGAGCATACTCGCCGCTGAGATAGATCCCGGCGTCGCCATCACCGATATCCCATGTATAAGCAGCCGAAGCGCCATACATGTTCTGCTCCTGGGGACCGAAAGCGCCCGCGATCGTGGTCGGCATCAACACGGCGTTGTCGGCCGCGGTGTTCCAACCGGGAATGGGACGCAGATCAGTGGTCGAGCCAGGACCAGCGGTGTTGGCAGTGCCAGCGCCCACCTGGTTCACGAAGAAGCCGGCCGGGTTGACCCACTGCAAGGGGCTCCAGGTCGCTCCACCGGTGAAGGCCGCGCCGACCGGAGCACCAACAGCCGGGAAGGTGAGAGCGCCCGCGGGGACGTTCAACATCTGCCCGCCGACGGTTACGCCAGCGCCAGTAGGAGTGAGACCCGCGCCAGCCAGGCCAGCGCTACCCGTCGCACCGACGGTCAGCGGACCACCCGCGCTCTGCTCCTGGGCGGCACGCGCGAAGTTGACCTTCACGTGACCACCCTCGAACTCGAAGCCGATGTTGGCGCCGAGCAGCCAGTTCTGGTAGTTGCCAGGAGCCACGCCGGCAATGTTGCCATCACCCAGGCGAGTTCCCATGGCTTCCCAGCGAATCACGCCGGTATCGTTCACGTCCACGCGACCCTGAACATCGAAGCCGTAGCTGTCGAGGTAGGTGTTGCCGAAGGCGTTCGGATTCCAGGTGCCGACATAGATCGAGCGATCCATGTTGGTCTCGCCGAAGGAGCCCAGGATCAACTTGGTCTGCGACGGATTGTGCAGAACCCAGAAGTTGTCCAGGTTCATACGGGTGAACGGCTGATTGCTCAGACCGGTCGCACCCGCACCAGCGGCGGCGAAATTCCCCTGGAACTGGTTATTCAGGAACGGAGCCGTAACGCCATAGTAGGCATCAACCAGCGCGTCACCCTGAGAGGTGAAGGCCGAGAATTCGGCGCCGGCATCGATGTCGTCCGACACCCGAATCCGCAGACCCAGCACTCCACGCATGGTGAAGCCCGTACCGTTGGTCAGAGGACGGCCGTTGCGCAGGTCAATGGCCGGCATGACACCGTGCACCTCGGGACGCAAGAACGCGCCCGTGGCGGATCCGATGGCATTGGCCGGCACGCCGGCGATAGCCGCCCCGCCGTAGTTCACGCCCACAGGGCCAAACACCGCTCCGGCTACGCCGGTAGCCGGGTTGACCACAGCCGCACCGGCAACATTGCCATTGCGAGCGCGGCTATCACGTTTCGTCGAGAAGCTCTGGGCAGTGCCCCGAGCTTCCAGATAGCCATAGAACGTGATCCGCTCGAGCTCACTGACGCGCTTGTCGAGACGACTGACATTCTCCTCAAGATTGGTAACGCGAACGCCCAGGGCGTCGAGTTCTTCGCGCAGAGCATTAACGAGCTTACGAAGCTCCTCAAGCTCAGCCTTGGTAGCGAAAGTGGCGTGCTCCTGCTCCATCTTGGCAAGCAGGCGCGCAACAATCATGGCAACTTCCCAACGAGTTGCCGCACGGTCTCCCTTGAATGTCCCGTCCGGGTAACCCTCGACAAGACCCTTGGCCGCCAACGCCGCAACAGCGTCTTTGGCCCAGTGGTTGTCGGGCACGTCCGGGAACAAGGGCGCAGACATCGCCGGCAGTGTCAACGTGGCCGTAACGACCAGCGAGGCGATAGCCGACTGAATGCGCTTGTTCATCGCTTGTCTTCCTCCTTGTTTTATTGAGTCTGGCGAGGAGCCAGCCTCAACAAGGACCGAGGGAGTACCGTCTGAGCTTCCTAGAAGTTTCCTCAAAATTCGTCCCCTGAACCTCGTCTCGAGCCTTATCCTCGCGACCAACCTCTTTGTGACTGCGGCCTGGATACTCTACACCTCCACTCACCCACTATCGGCCGCAAACCAAAACCTTTATGCACCACAGGCGAAAGCGGCGGAGCCGACTTCACGACACTCCCCATCCTTCGCCCATCACTTGCTTTAGTTTTTCTCAAGTGCCCGCCCCTTCGACGATGCACACAACGGATCCTTCTTTAAGTCGAAAACCCTTTCTTCTTGCCGACTGACAGTCGGCTTTCGAAGGCCAGGACTCAGAGTAGGATTCAATTTGGAGCCCCTCCTTCGCTTACCATCCGAAGACTCCTTCTGAGTATCAGACATTTTTGTCCTGACAATGCTTCGGTGAAAAATTACTCTTCATCGCTTGCCGCCCCGCCATCACTGGTGGTGGGCTCGCGTCCAAGTCGGCGACGAGCTTCCAACCAACCGCGCAGGAAGACATTCAAGTCTCCGTCCAACACGCCTTGAACATCGGTTGTGTCCACGCCGGTTCGACGGTCCTTCACCTGCGTGTAGGGCTGAAGAACGTAACTGCGGATCTGGTTGGCCCAGGCCGCCTCTCGATGCTCCCCCTTGATCGCCGCCAGTCTCTCCATTCTTTCGGACTGCTGTAGCTCATACAGTTTCGACTTGAGAATCCGCATCGCCGTCGCTCGATTCGAGTGCTGAGAGCGCTCGTTCTGGCATGCCACCACGATGCCCGTGGGTAAATGGGTGATGCGGATGGCCGAATCGGTCTTGTTCACGTGCTGCCCGCCCGCCCCCGAAGAGCGATAGGTATCGACCTTCAGGTCCTCCGGCCGAATCTCCACCTCATGCTCGTCCTCGATCTCGGGGGTGACCTCCACACGGGCAAAAGCGGTATGGCGCCTACGAGCCTGGTCAAAGGGTGAGATGCGCACGAGTCGATGCACGCCCCGCTCTCCTTGTAGCAACCCGTAGGCCTGAGGGCCGGTCACGAAAATCGTGCCCGAGTGGATGCCGGCCTCGTCTCCGGGGGAGCGATCGGCCAGTTCGACTTTGAAACCCGCATTCTCACCCCAACGAATGTACATGCGCAACAGCATATCAGCCCAATCCTGAGCATCCGTGCCACCCGAGCCGGCGTGCACTGAGAGGATGGCGGAAGCTTGATCATGGTCACCGGAGAGAAGCGATCGTGTCTCCGCCTTCTCCAGATTGCTCTCTAACTCGCGCGCAACACGCTCGACCTCGGCTACCTCCTCGGGTTTGTCCTCACTGGCCAGCTCAAGCCACTCTTCCAGGTCCACAACCTGTTTCTCGAGCGCCTCCCAGGTCTCGATGGCTTGTTTTTGCTGGTTCAGATCGGCGACAAGAGCTCGCGCCTCAGTTGGACGGTCCCAAACTCCCTCCGAAGAAAGCCTGCGCTCAAGCTCCTCGGCTTTGATGCGGCGCTGGTCGAGGTCAAAGATAGTCGCGCATCCGACTCATCCGGGCGCGCACCTGCTCAAGATTGGTCGTGTACTGTGCTAACATCGTTCTACTCCCTGGTTCTGCAGAGGTCATCCCCTGACACTGACGCGAAGCTAAAGTTGAAGTACTGAGGGTTTGCCGTAACTGGCGCCGACAGACTTGTATGGAGGCGCCTCCGAAGGATAAGCAAAACCTTCAGCATCTAACGCCCCGACACATCAATTCTCTGCCGGATAGTGGCACTTTTTCCACTTCTTGCCGCTGCCACACCAGCACGGGTCGTTTCGGCCCATCTTCTGCACCACGCGGCGTACCGTGTGACCCCTCCCGGCCTCGTCGCGATTGGTGCGCGTGGCCTGCATGGTCTTTTCTTCTTGCACTTCCGCGCCCTGCTTGACCTCCAGTTTGAACAGCAGCCGTACGGTATCTTCCATAATCCGCTGCTTGAGCGCCTCAAACTCCTGGAAGGCCTCGCGTATGAACTCGATCTGAGGGTCTTTCTGACCGTAGCCCCGCAGGCCGATTCCCTCGCGCAGCATGTCGATCGACTCCAGGTGGTCGATCCATTTCTCATCCAGCGTCGTTAGCAAAATGTGCTTCTCGAAAGCCTGCATCAGATCCGGGCCCAGACGCTCGGCTTTGGCACTGTAAAAACCTTTGGCCCAGCCGGCCAATTTCTCGCGAATGTCGTCTCGAGTCAGGCCCTCGAGCGCCTCGACGGCCGCCTCTTCGGGGAAATCGAGCATGTCCTTGAGGTTCTCGAAAAGATTGTCCAGGTCCCAGTCCTCGGGAGGGGCCTCGAGCGGCACCGACTGACGCATCTCGGCATCTACGATCTGGTCCACGAAGTGCAGGACCTGAGGACGCAGGGATTCTCCCTTAAGAATACGGTCGCGCTCTTCGTAGATAATCCGACGTTGCTCATTCATCGTGTCATCGTACTTGAGCACGTTCTTGCGGATGTCGAAATGGTGGCTCTCGACCTTCTGCTGGGCGTTCTCTATGCCCTTTGTAACCAGACCGCTCTCAATGGGGACGTCTTCCTCTACCTTGAGCCACTCCATTGCGGTCTTGATGCGGTCAGAGCCGAACAAACGCATCAATTCGTCATCCAAACCGACGTAGAAGCGCGAGCTACCCGGGTCACCCTGACGGCCGGCACGGCCTCGCAACTGATTGTCGATGCGCCGTGACTCATGACGCTCAGTACCGAGGATGTGCAAACCACCGGCCTCACGCACCTTCTGTGCGTCTTCCGCAACCGGGGGATTTCCTCCCAGAATGATGTCCACGCCGCGACCGGCCATGTTGGTAGCGATGGTTACGGCCCCTGGGCGACCGGCCTGAGCGATGATCTGGGCCTCCTTCTCATGGTACTTGGCATTGAGAACCTCGTGCTTGATGCCCCGCCGCTTGAGAAGCTGAGATAATTGCTCGGACTTCTCGATCGAGCGGGTGCCAACCAGCACAGGGCGGCCTTTCTCGTGCATCTGCACAATCTCTTCGACGGCAGCCTTGAACTTGATGGCTTCGTTTTTGTAAACCAGGTCAGAGTAGTCCTTGCGCGAGATGGCACGGTTGGTGGGAATGACGACCACGTCCACGTTGTAAATCTCACGAAACTCCCGCTCCTCGGTGGCCGCGGTACCAGTCATCCCCGCGAGTTTCTTGTACATTTTGAAGTAGTTCTGAAAGGTGATGGAGGCCAGCGTCTGATCTTCCTGGCGCACCTTCACGCCCTCCTTGGCCTCGATGGCCTGGTGCAGACCGTCCGAATAGCGGCGTCCAAACATCAACCGACCGGTGAACTCGTCCACAATCACGATCTCGCCGTCCTTGATGACATACTCGATCTCGTTACGATAGCATTCCTTGGCCCGCAGAGCATTGTTGATGTAGTGGGCCAACTCAGAATTCTCAAAGTCATACAGGTTCTCAATATTGAGAATACCCTCCACGCGCTCGACACCATCCTCCGTCAATGGAGCGGTCTTGGCCTTCTCCTCAACCGTGTAATCGCGGTCGCGCTGGAGTTGAGAAGCAATTTTGGCAAACTTCTGGTACTGATCGGTCGATTTGCGTCCTCGGCCTGAAATGATTAGCGGGGTGCGGGCCTCATCGATCAAAATCGAGTCAACTTCGTCCACAATGGCGAAGTGGAGGCCGCGCTGCACCTTCTGATCGAGTGCCCAGACCATATTGTCACGCAGATAATCGAAGCCATACTCGTTGTTAGTGCCGTAGGTAATGTCGGCCTGGTAGGCCTCGCGACGGGAGACCGGCCGCAAATGACGCAGTCCTTCGTCCTCGATCTCCACGCTCGGGTCATAAATGTAGGCTACATCATGATTGATAATACCCACGCTGAGTCCCAAGGCGTGGTAAACAGGAGCCATCCAGCGTCCATCACGCTTGGCCAGGTAATCATTGACGGTAATGAGATGGGCTCCCTTACCCTCCAAGGCGTTCAAATAGAGCGGGGAGGTGGCTACCAGGGTTTTTCCTTCACCGGTCCGCATCTCAGCGATGCGTCCTTGATGGAGTACGATTCCGCCGATTAACTGTACGTCGAAATGACGCATATTCATCTTCTGACGGCTCACTTCACGCACCAACGCAAAAGCCTCTGGCAAGATCTGATCCAGAGTCTCCCCTTTGGACAAACGCTCTTTGAAGTTGCTGGTGCGCCCCCTCATCTCGCTGTCGGAGATGTTCTCGACCGACTTCTCTAAAGCGTTGATCTTGTCGACAACAGTTCGGATCTTCTTGATCTCACGAGTGTTGGAGTCAAAGATCCCTTTCAATAAACCGAGCATGTCCTCACCGAAAGACGCGCTGAGAGCGCGCAATGTCAAAGTTAAGCGCCTTAACTTATGCGAAGGGGGCGCTTCTCCTCTTTCGGACCTGCGCCAATCAGGGCTTGATGGCGATCCCGTAGGGCGAAGAGTTAGGAAGGGGGGTGGTGGTCTTGAGCGTGCCACCCGTAGCACCGTCAAGAATCACCACGGTGCCTGCATCCTTGCAGGTGACGAATGTCCTAGAGCTATCCGGGCTGCAAGCCACTCCTACTGGCCCGCTGCCCGTCGGGACCGTAGCCAGGACAGCGTGACTGCGTCCGTCTACCATGGTGACCGAATTCGAGCCCTTGTTCGTTACCCAGATCCGCATTCCGTTGGGGCTGACCGCGACCTTTTGTGGGCTAACCCCCACCCTAACGCGACCAAGCTCGCCCAGAGAGGCCGCATCCACCACCGACATATCTCCCGAGGCAGAATTGGCCGCATAGACGAACCTCCCATCGACCGACATGGCAATGCCGGTCGGGCTGGCGCCAACCGGGCAAGCACCCACCGGTTGCCCGGTGTAGCCATCCAGGGCTACGACCTCTCCGGACTGGGGATTCCCCTGGACTACGAAGACGCGAGCTCCTTCGCGACTCATCACGGCACCCATCGGGTAGCCGACACCGCCGCTCCGCATGGGGGGCAGCGGCAGGTACCGGGAAGGTTGATTGGTGCGGGTATCGATCATCATCACTCCGGGCGAGCCAGACATCACCGAAACTAAAAGGTAGTTACCATCGCCCGAAAGACGTAGATCGGTCACGATCCCTTGAGCCGGCAGAGCCGCGATCACGACGTTCTTGTTGACCGTATCCAGAACCTGAACTTGCTGCGAGGAATCACTCATGTAGAGCCGGGTGCCGCTCACGTTGAAACAAAGCCAGTAAGGCTGGACACCCAGGGTATGATAGCCGGTCTGACTCAGGTTCCCACTGGGGATCATCATCAACGAATTCGGGTTTACATCGATGGCGTGTTGATCGGCAAAACCAGGACCGATGCTGGGCGAAACCACTGGATTACCGCTTAGTCCCAGCGGATCAGCACCAGCAGCGATGGCGCCACGATAGGCATCCTGAGTTTGTAGCGGGAAGCCCTGACTCATTACCCCCGTCACGGTGGTGGCTTGATTGACCTGGCGGGCCGCAAAGGCCACGTAGGCGGTGCCCGGGCCGACTGGAGTGTTACTGACGAGCATGGTTCCCTCTGGAAGCATACTAACGTTCGCCAGAGTCGGAGTCGGCCCGTTGGTTACCCGAACGGTCTTCTGAGCGGGTGCATAGTGCGCTGCCATCACGTTAACGGTGTAGTCGCCCCCCTCGAGCTCATAGAACTCGTAATAGCCGCCTTCGTTTGTCACCGTCTTGCGGTCGGTGCCCTGGAGGGATACCTCAGCCCCTGCCACGGGCTCATAGCCGAGCGGGTTGCTGCCCCCGGTGCCCTTCATGATGATGCCGGCCAATGAAGGCATCTTGGACTGCTTCTTGTCCTTCTTCTCCCTGGCCGGCAGAGCCGGAGTCAGCGCCAGCACCAGCAAGACGATCAACACCTTACGCATCTTCATCCTCCGACGAAATCGAGTCGTTTTTCTTCCCAGCCTGGGCGGCCAGGAACTCCTCGGCCATTACAACCGCGGCGTAGTCATCGTAAGGCACTGGCGGCACCTGCAAACCCAGCGGTACCAATCTCCAGATTCCACGAGGCGGGTGGTCGACAAAGTAGCGCTTGCGAGCTCGCTCAGTGGTGTAGCGTTCGTCCACCACCCGCGGACTCAGGGAAAGGACGCGTTTCAGACGATTGATGACTTCTTTGGAACCAGTGCTCCCTCCTACCACAAGGGCGCCGGGAGAATGGCGACCAAGCATCTTCTCGATTGCAGCCTCGAGTTGCTCGGTGGGGACAATGCTGCGCTCCATCACCCCGGTGGGGGAGACGACGGCAAGGCCACACTTGCGACGACCCGGGTCGACGGCCATCACAATCATTGGACGCGCACTCGAGCCATCCGGCCGCTGCGGGCGGCGTTATCAGCTGCTGGTCGAACCACGATCTTCAGCTCAAGGCTGCTGGACTGATACAGGTCTTTGCGAGCCACGGCTTCCAGCCTGGCCAGTCCCGGTTCCCGCTCGATGCTCTGAATCAATGCATTCATGGTCTCCGAGTCGAGCTCGAATCCCAGCCCTCCATCGGGCCCATTCATCATTCCTGCTTTGAGAGCAGTTTGTTTGATCTCCTCCAGGAACTGATACCAATCCATGAGGAAGGTCGGGTTGTGAGGGTCCACCAGCTTGCTGGCCACCACATCACCGGCCCGAAAGACCCTTTTGACAGGAAACAAGCTGAAATGAACAGGCAGCGGCTCGGTATCACCGAGCAGGTAATTGCGCCCGGCCACGACGCGCAGCCCAAACACTTCAGGACTGGACCGGACCCGATCAGCCAGTTCGCGCAGGAGCCTGGGCTCAAATGACAGCAGCACTTCATCGGCCGGAACTCCAGGCTTACCCTTCAGTCGAGCCATCTCATTGTATTTAAGAATGGTCCCCAAATTGGCCCGGGCCACGGCGTTGCGCAACTGGTCCTCAATGTTCTCCGCCGGGATCCCCGGAGGCAGAGTTCCCAGAAAAATCGCCTGGTCAATCCCCCAGATCAAATTGCCGCTCTCCAGGGTATCGGTCAGCCGGGAGACCTGCTCAGAAAGCTCGCGCTGACGACGTTCAAGTTCCTCGGTACCAGCCAACAGTTGACGCACGTCCTTGGCGAGCAAAGCTGCAACCGTCAAGGTTCCCAGCGCGATCATCACGCCGGTGACAGTGGTTACGAAAATGGATGTATGACGCGGTCGCATCCCGAAGATGCTCATCTTCTTGCGCCCCACGTGGCGTCCAAGCTGATTGCCAAGGTAAGCGATCCCGCCGGAGACGGCCGCCACGACGAGGTAAACCAGCATAACCCTCAGGATCGTTGTCACCTGAACTACTCCAAGAACGCGTTCAGAAGCTCTACTTACGGGACGCGTCGACCAAGAAAAAGATTCCCAGAACCCCAAAAACAAGATTGGGAAACCAGGCTCCCAGGAGGGGGGAGACCGCGCCCGACTCACCCATCACCATTCCGAGCGTCATCATGACATGGTAGACCAGAATGAAAAAGACGGACAAGCCCATGCCCATTGAGGTACTGGTCCGGTGGGGCCGCACCCCGAGTGGAATGGCGAAGGCCCCGAACACCAGGCAGCACCAAGCGATGGAAAGCTTCTGGTGATAAGCCACCCAGAGTCGATTCTTTACTTTCTCAGTCTGAGTATCCCCTTCAGGGCCGGTGACAGGACTGGGGAACTCGGCCAAGCGTCGGAGAATCTCGGCTCGACTCATCTCTTCGGGTCGAAACTTTCGACGAGAGAGCTCCTCGGGACCGGGAGGCGCCTCAGCCAAGCTCATCGGGGTCCAGCCTTCATCCCCACGCACTTCGAAAATGGCTTCTTGCTGGCTACCGAACTCTACCTCACGCAAATTCTTGAGCAACCACACCTGTCCATTCCACTGAGCCACCTCCGCATAAATCTCACGGCGTCTCTGACCCTGATAAAAAAAATGGATGAAAACGCCCCGCATCTCGCGCTGCTTGGTGTTGAGACTGTGGGCGTATACTACTTGCTCCTGGCCATTTGCCAGCTTGCGCGGAGTGGTAAAGAGGGACTGCTCCATCTCATCGGGCTGACGGTGCAGCATGAAAAGATTCATGGCCCGTTTCATCGTGGGAGGCACGATGTACTCGTTCATCCACGCCGCGACAGCCGTCATCAGCAGAGCAAAAACCAGGCCAGGGAGCGCAACGCGGAAAAATCCAATCCCGCCGGCCTTCATGGCAACCAGCTCCGACTCTCCCGAAAGGCGTCCAAAAGTCAACAATGAAGCCAGCAACACAGCCATGGGAAAGGTGTAGACCAGCACCATGGGCAACCTGTTCCAGATATACTCGAACACCACGGAAACTCCCGCGTGGCCGTCGAGCACCATTCGCACGACACCCATCAAAGACTCGACCGAAAAAAACAGAATGCTGAAAGCCGCCAAACCGAACGCAAATGGCCCGAGCATCTCCTGCATGATATAGCGATCAAGAATCTTAACCATGGCAGTTCAGTGCCCGTTAGCGCCGCCGTTGGCTCCAGGATTCTCATTGGGCTGTGGGCCCGCTCCTACCGTAACCATAGCAGCCTCAGGCTCATCCGGCATACGGAAGTTCTCTCCCAGGTAGTACTGGCGAGCCAGTTCGCTGTTGCCAATCTCTCGGGCATTCCCGGCCACAAGAATTCGGCCGTCGCGTATAATGTAGGCACGATCAGTAATGGCGAGGGTTTCGCGCACGTTGTGATCGGTAATCAAAATTCCGATTCCTCGCTCGCGCAATCGCACGATAATCTCCTGAATCTCGGCCACTGCGATCGGGTCGACCCCGGTGAATGGCTCGTCGAGCAACAAGAAGTCGGGGTTCATAGCCAGCGAGCGAGCAATCTCTACTCGTCTTCGCTCGCCTCCCGAAAGGACATAGGCTGCGCTCCTGCGCACCCGCTTGAGCGAGAACTCCCCCAGCAGACTCTCAAGTTTCTCTGCCTGGATGGCCACAGGCACGCCGCGCACCTGCCATATCAGTCGGAGATTCTCCTCTACGGACAGATGCCTGAAAATGGACGGCTCCTGCGCCAGGTATCCGATACCGAGCCGAGCTCGGGTGGCCATCGGCAGCCCGGTCACCTCCCGCGAACCAAGGAATATCTGCCCAGCGGTTGGCTTGACCAGACCTACGACCATCGAGAAAGTGGTCGTCTTTCCCGCCCCGTTCGAACCAAGCAGCCCGACGACCTCGCCCTTCTCGACGGTCAAGCTCACGCCATCCACCACCCGGCGGCGGCGGTAAGCCTTGACCAGTTGCTCGAGCCTGATGTTCAAGATTCTGGGCCTTCCTCGACCCGCATGACTCCGCGCACTCCCCCCAATATCTCAAAATGGCGAAGATCAGGCGAAGCAACCAGCCGCTCGCCTTCAACCACCGAGCCCGAGCGCTCGACTCGCACACCCCGGTCGCCGAAAAACTGCCGCTCCTTCCCATCCCACACCAGACGATTCACAGTCAACGACTCTCCCCCGGGTCCTGACGCGGTTACCCGACCCTGAAACTCGACCCGCTCGGAATCAACGTCTACGTCGGCTCCCGAAGCCGCTACCAGGGTTCTTTTCTGCTTGCTGGCGTCCCAGAGCGTAAACTCCACCTTCAGAGCGCGAGCCCGTCGGGTCGGATCGTTCCATTCGACCTGCTCTGCAACGAGTTGCCATGGAAGCCCTCGAGAGGATTGTAGTGTGGCCGATTTGAGGCCCGACCGCGTAGACGGGGAAGAAGAGGCCAGCGGGGAAGAATTACCAGTTGGCGGCGAGGAAGCTGGAGTAGCAGCGGCCGGCGTGGCGACCAGGGTGGCTTCCCCTCCTCTGCCACTCCCGGAACCGCACCCGACCGTGACCGCCAGGAAAACCTGGCTGATCAGGAGCAAACCCGCCAGACGCTTTGTTCCCAGTACCCTCACCTCGAGGAAAGACTTGGCCCAGTATATCAGAAGAGCCGCAGGCCGCAAGGCCTAGCCGGGATGAAAGCTCTTCTGCAAGAAAGGATTGCTGCGACGTTCCACTCCTATCGTAGACTCCGGGCCGTGCCCGGGATAGATCTTAAGGTTGTCCCCGAGGGGAAGTAACTTCCCACGAATGGAACGCATTAGAGCGTCGTAATCTCCTCCCGGCAAGTCCGTACGGCCAATACTCCCCGCAAACAGAGTGTCTCCGACCAGAGCGACCTTATCTCCCGCAAAGATCACGTGACCGGGCGAATGTCCAGGCGTGTGCAAAACGCGGAACCTGTGGCGACCAGCGAAAAACTCGTCCCCCTCTTGAAGACTTCCATCAGCCACCGGTTTGGGCCCAGGAGGCAAGCCAAACATCATCGCCTGACCCTGAACTTGCTCGAGCAGCGGGAAATCATCCGGGTGGATCAACATCGGAACTTGAAGTGCGTCCTTCAAGTCCTGTGCGTAAGCAACGTGGTCGATATGCCCATGGGTCAGAAGAATGCGCTCAATCTTGAGATCGTGCTTGCGAATCTCGGCCAGAATGCGGTCGACCTCGTCCCCCGGGTCAACCACGAAGCCCCGTTTGGAAACGGCATCGGCCACCACGTAGCAATTCATCGCGAATGGGCCAACGGTATGGCACGAAAGCATCACCCAGGAGGGTTCCCTCCTCTGGCCCGATTCCCTGTAAACGCGACGGATCGAACCACCCCACCCGGCCCCGCAGCAGACAGAAAGCCAGGAACCTCCGGGCCGGCAGGCGAACGCCGCTCCGATGAGCGACGCCTTTGCCGGCATGATAGGAATCATCCCGGTCGCACCCGGTGCTCAGAGCATGACCGGCTTCCAGGTACACCAGAACCTGAGTGAGCCGATGTATCGGAATGCCTGGCTTCACTCCGACCCAAAGGACGGGGCCGAAGGGATCCTTTACCTGGTGCCTCAGGCGGGAGGTGGTCTAGCCGGCTTCAAGTTGCGGTTCAAGAGCGCCGACGGTCGGCCTTTCCGCCTCAATGAACTGAATTTAAGCTGCCTTCTGGCAACCCAACCTGGGGGTGGCGACGGACTGGTGGCCGTGACCCTATCGGGACCCGCGTTCCGGCTTCCTGAGGCCACGGTTCGCGGTTTTGGCCCTGTCCAAATTGCCTTCAGAACTGCTCCACCCCTCCACCCGATGACCCTTCCGCTGGACCCGATGGACTCTTTTGAACTGAGCATCGGCCTGGCCGACTCCAACGGAGGCAATCCCCAGGTGGGGCTGCACAAAATCCGCTGGCAATTGGAATGAGGGTCCTCCTGGGAGCCCACGTCTCGGCAGCTGGCGGCCACGCCCGAGCCTTCGAGCGAGCGCGCGCAATCGGGGCCGACTGCCTGCAGATCTTCACCAGAGCGCCCAGCCGCTGGCGAGGCAAACCACTTACAGCGGCCGAGGTGCGGGCGTTCCGAGCCGAGCACGAGGCCTCCGGTGGACCCGCGGTGCTCGCTCACGACATGTATCTCACCAACCTGGCCGCTGAGGATCCACACGTTTTCGCGCGCTCGCTTGAATCTCTGATCGACGAGGTCTGCCGATGCCACCAGCTAGGCCTGGACGGGTTGGTACTGCACCTGGGCTCTCACCTGGGACGGGGAGAAGGGAGCGGACTGACCGGCTTCATCCGCGGACTGGAGGAAGTTCTGCGGGCCACTCCTCCCCTGCCCCTCCTGCTTGAGACCACTGCTGGCCAGGGTCACTGCCTGGGCCACCGTTTCGAGCACCTGGCTGAAGTGCTGAGCAGGATCGGAAGCCAACGTCTGGGGGTCTGTCTGGATACATGTCACGTCTTTGCCGCCGGTTACGACCTCAGGACCACGCCAGGGTACCGACGCACCTTTCGAGAGTTCCAGCGCCTGATCGGAATGGACCGCCTCTGGGCTCTGCATCTGAACGATTCCAAGAGTCCACTCGGGAGTCGGCTGGATCGACACGCTCACATCGGGCAGGGCATGATCGGCGTGGAGGCGTTCCGACGCCTGGTCACCGACCCCCGACTGTCAGGTATCCCGATGATACTTGAAACGCCCGAGCACCAAACCATGCACTCAGTGAACCTGTCATTGCTGCGCCAGATGGCGCAGGAAAGGGCTTGAGCTTCAGGAAGCAACCCTCCATGCCCACCTTGCTCGACAACATGAAAGCGATACTCACGGGAATGAAGGTCACGCTGCGAAACTTTCGCCGTCCCACCGAAACCGTGCAGTATCCCTGGCAGCACGACAAGATTCCTGCCAATTCGCGCGGGATGCTCCGCATGGTCGACTTTCACACCGAGCGAACCATCTCCGAGAAAGCCGACTGGTATCACGGTACCCGCTGGGCTCCCTGCACGGAGGGGTGTCCCGCCCATACCGATGCTCGCGGATACGTCTCTCTGGCAGGCGAGGCCCGCTGGCGCGAGGGCCTGGATATGTTGCGCAAAACCTATCCCTTTGTGGCTACGCTTGGTCGAGTCTGTCCCGCCCCCTGCGAGAAGCGTTGCTCGCGGGGCTTCACCGGGCCTCAACCTATCGCCATCCGCAAGCTCAAGCGTGTCTACTCCGACTGGGAAATGACCTTGAGCCCCGAGGAGCGATTCAGCTACGAGGATTATTGCACCAGAACACCCCTCAATGGGAAATCGGTGGGTATCATCGGCGGCGGACCAGCCGGCTACCAGTGCGCCATGCTGCTGCGGTCATGGGGATTTGCCTGTCACATCTACGAAGCCAAATCGGTGCCGGGCGGCTTCCTGACCCTGGGTATCCCGCTCTACCGGCTTCCCCGCCATGTAGTGCACGGCGAGATGGAGCGCATCCACTTTCTCGACGGCATCACCCTGCAGGTCAACACCGAGATCGGCCAGGACCTGATGTTCGAAGAGCTCGAAGAGCGCCACGACGAGGTCATCATCGCAGCTGGAGCCTGGAAGCCCTACCATCTCGGGCTCCCCAATGAGGAAAAGCCATGGGTTTGGTACGGGGAGGACTTTCTGGAAGAGCAGTTGATGGGCCGGCTTACCAGCGTGCCAGACAAGGTGGTGGTAGTTGGGGGCGGCAATACCGGCTTCGACTGCGCCCGCACTTGCCGCCGCATGGGAGCCGAGGTCACGATGATTTACCGGCGCACCCGCAAGGAGATGCCGTCCGAAGAGGAAGAGATCGAAGACGGCGAGGAGGAGGGCGTTCACATCATGTGGCTGACCGCCCCCGACGAAATCGTGCTCGAGAATGGCCAACTCAAAGGCATGAAGGTGGTCCTGAATCGCCTCGGGGACAAAGACAGCTCGGGGCGGCGAAAGCCGGTGCCGATACAGGGCTCGGAGCAGGTTCTCGAATGCGGCATGATCATCACCGCGCTCGGCCGCGAGGTGGACGTGCCCTGGGTTCCAGCCGACGTCAAACGTCGGCGCAACGGAACCATCGTCGTGGACGAGAAGACCGGCAAAACCACCCGGGCCAATGGCAAGGTGTGGGCCTGCGGCGATATCGTGACTGTCTCCACCATCATCAACGCCATCGGTCAGTCCGACCGCTGTTGCCTGGCCATCGCCGAGAAACACGGGGTGAGACCGGGCAGCTTTCCCTTCCTTTACCCTTACCAACTCACGGACAAGGTAAACGACACGGTGGTAGGCCTGACGCCGTACACAGACGGCACCATGCCGGCTGACTCTTCGGGCGTCGTGCAACGCGAGCTCCACGGGCTCTCCATGGTCACGGATCCTCCCGCTGTCAACTTCGACCATCACGAGCCCTGGAAGGTGGAGCCTCAGGAGAAGCCATTCCGGACCATGAACTACCAGGTTCCTCAGCCCAAGATCCCGGGCGAGATTCGAGTCAAGACCTTTGATGAGGTCGAGATCGGTTTCTCGCTCGAGATGGCCCAGCGAGAAGGAATGCGCTGCTACGGTTGCGCAGCCGAGATGTGTGTGGGGTGCGGAGTCTGTGTGGACGCCTGCCCGGACGCCTGCATCTACCTTGAGTCGCCGGTCAACAAGGAAGGATTTGAGTATCCTGAGATCTACTCCATCGACCTTTCTCGCTGCTGTTACTGCGGATTGTGCACCGAGGCCTGTCCGACCAAATCGCTGGCCTTCACATCGAACTTTGAGATGTCTGTGCAGGAAAAACATGAGACTTACCTGACCCATGCTCGCATGAACCTTGGGCTGGTGCACAGGGAGAAGGCTGAGGTGGGAGCGAGCAAGTCGGGGGTCCAGGTCACCTCTTGATCGATCTGGAGCGAGTTGGCTCGATTCTCAACCGGCTCGAGCCGGCAATCGAACGCGAAGGGCTGACCCTGGAGCTGAGCCGGGTGAGTGAGGACGCTGTGGTCGAACTGAGAGCGCGCCGCAGCTCTCCTGGAGTGCCGATCGCCTTCATGCTCAAAGCCATCGAAGGAACGTTCCGCCGTTACTACCCGGAAATCGCCGGTGTACGCCTGGTTGACTACGATCCCGGACCCGACGAGGTTCGCAGCCAGAAGACTCGCATCGAGGATTCAGCTTTCGCTCCCCTGGCCCGTCATCAAGCCCCGCGTTTGCCCGCTCCGGCCGGCATTCCAGGGATCGACCTGCGGGGCCTTGATCGGGCCAGGGCAGTGCGAGCCCTGGAGAACTTCGTCGATCTCTGGGGCCCACGCGAGGTTGACCGGCTCAAAATCGTTGGGCGAAGTGAAGATGGGCCGGGCCGGGCGATCCAGAAGTGGCTTCACGTGTACTCGGACCGCGTCCAGAGCCAGCACCTCGACGCAGCTGATCCCGAGGCCCTGATCCTGCACCTGACCAGGGCTTGCCAGAACCCGAACTGCACCCAGGGAGAACCGGTCGAGCTGATGCCTGGCAGGATTCTCCTGACCGGCGAGACCGACTTCGACTGAGCTATTACTCGCTCTTGCGTCGTGGAGCGCGACGGATTGGGGCCAGTGCCTTACCTTCCAAGGCATCGCGCACAAGGTCGAGCACAGCCCGGACCGCTCTTTTCAAATCTCCCGGCAGAAGTCGTTCGAGGGCTTGAACGGTCCGACTTTCCAACTGCTCGCGCACCTGCGAGAGGCGTTCGACAGCCAGATCGCTGCGACTCTTCCAACTCTGGGATGGCAGATCCCAGAAACAATCGGCCGGGTCATAGTAGTAGGGCGCCTCCAAATGGGTCAGTTTGGCTTTCAATGAGGGTACCGTGTATCCCTGATCCACCACCAGCGTCTTGATGAACTTAAGCTCGACGAGGTCTTGCTGCGTATACCGCCGGCTACGACCCTCCACAGGGAGCTCTGGATGAAGCAAACCCTGGCTCTCCCAGTACTGAATGATGCGAGGAGTAATGTCCTTTCCTGCGTCATCCTGCCCCAAAGCTCGAGCTGCGTCCCCCTGCGACACATAGAGCATGGCACCAGGAAACAACTCGAACTGTCTCTCTGCTGTAATGCGCTTCAGCACTGCGTTCAAGTTCTACAAAACGAACAGACGATCCCTCTTTGAGCACTATCTTTTTCCACATTCCCACAATCATTGTGTGAATAACTACAGGAAGAGTTGACAACAAGACTACCATGGTGTAGACTGAAATCAGTTCAAGCAGGTTGCACTCTTCGCTCAGCCCCTTCCGAAGCTTTCCCAGTAAGCTGAGCGGATCGTTTGAACTGGTTCCTCCTTGATCCGCCTCCTACCCCGGGGGCGTTCTTTTTTATTTGTTCTTCTCGCGCAAACGGCGCAATAGAAGGGGGGTCGGAATCTTGGATGCGGCTGGAGGAGCCTCCGGGGCCTCAGGAGCTGGTGGTTGCGTGCTCAATGGCGGCTCAAGTGGGCGCTGAGCAGAGGTTGCAGGTGAGCGCGAGCCCAGGGGAGGCCGCGAAGGTGACTCACGAGTCACCGGGAGGGGCTGCAAGTCAAAGCCCCCATCCTTCGGGCTCGCTGTTGACTGTGACTCGCTCGAGGGCATCGGCCGAAGGGCCGAGCCCGGCTTTGAAGGGGGGGTCCCAAGGACTCGCCCAGAACTCGCGGGCGGCTCTGGCGGCGGCGAAGCAGGCGGGGCGGCTGCCGCGGCCGTAGGCGCAGGCTGCGCGGGGGGCATTTCGCCAAACCGGGCCACGGCTGGCACGGCCGCAGGGGCCGGGCCAAAGCCGGGCACAGGTACCTCTGGAATAGCCGGGCGAGGAGCTCGAGTCGGTGGGGCCGGCGGACGAACCGGTGGCGCAGGAGGCGGAGGGGGGGGCGTCGGCACGGCAGGCGGCTCAACACTGGCCATCCGACTGAGCAACTTGATCTGTCCTGCCCTTTCGCAGCGGGCCACCACGCGCAGGTCGCCGGTACCGCGAATGAGCCACTCGAGAGTCTCGCGAGGACGCTCTTCCCCGCCCGAGAACCAGACCACGTCCACATTGGCCTGATGATGCACTGAGCCGGTTCCACTGAGTCCCTCGAGCTCGTGGCGCACCCGACCGAGCATGACCTCTGCCCCCTCGGGCAGCTCAAGCACGACATGAACCGGACAACGCTGGCCCATCTCGGCCATCCTCTGAGTGACAGAGGTCGACAGATAACCCTGATTCTCCAGCTCGAGTGTAACCTTGCGCAGGGGCTGAGGGGGCTCGCCGGGCGCCGACGGCTCCGCTTGTTGGCCAGGGCTTCGTGGGCCCTTGCGTCGATCGGACCAACCTACCGTCTCTTCGCGCAGGCGAGTCGCTCCCAATCGCGGCAGGGCAGAGGCAAGCAGCATGGCCACCCGAACATGCTTTTGAACTTCCTCGCGGAGATATAATCCCGGGGGAGGATTCACCCAGGTTGTGAGGAGGTGCCAGCCCCCTACTTCGACTCGCCCCAACTGGGGATGCTCCCAGGCTGTCCAGGGCGTGAATCCTTGTCCCGGAAGCTCGCGGTCGAGCCATCGCAACAAAGTATAGTTGTCCACCTCGGTGCGGGAGGGTTGGGTCGATTCCAGACCCGCGGCCCTGGCAATCGACCACAGACGACTGCGGAACGAGAGAATACCCCGGTCATGGTAAAGCCACTGGTCCATACGGCCGCCCGGTCCAGAGGAGGCACCCTGAACCGGAAAGCCTGTCAGCTCGCTGACCTGGCGGCCCATGGCATCGTACAGCTCTCGATCGCGCTCGGCCATGCCCTCTGTCTGCGGGTGCTGGATCTGACCTCCGCCGGTATGACATGAGAGCGCCACACAAAGATTGGGATGATGACGGAAGAACTCGGCCACGCACCGAGTCTCAGGCTCGGAGAGAGGATAAGGTCCTGCCCCGGCCCCCGGCTCGAACTGGTGCGGGAAGTTGCGGTCGAACTCTACGCCCTGACGACGAGGGCCGATCCGCAAGTGCTCTTGATCGAAGTAACCCTCACGAAAAACTCGGTAGAAGGGGCCCTGGCGGTCACCCGGACCGCGTGGAACGAGCAGCCGCGGGTCGCGTCGAGACGGGCGCCATTCCCCGAGAGGGTCCTCCACCCGCATCTGCAGAATGCGGCCGTCCGAGTTGATGTCGGCCGGAGTCAGGCCGGGACGATCCTCCTCAAAGGGGTCGAGCCGGATGCCAGAGCGTACGACATCCTGGGTATTCAAGCAGTACTCGGCCCCATCCACGGCCAGGCGAGGAGCGATGTAGAAGGTCCGGGTATCCAACAGGTGGGTAACAAACTCGTCGCGTCCGTGGCCAGCAGCCAGTTGGTACAACACCTCAAGGCAAGCCATCGACCCCACCAGCTCTGATGCATGCAGGTTGCCGTCCAGCCAGATCGCGGGCTTCTCGGGACCTTCGCCGGAGCCGCGATTGGTGACCTCTGCCAGGAGCAGAGCCCGTCCCTCGGGGGATGTACCGATTGAGTAGAGCCGAACCAGGTGAGGGGCGGCCGCCTCCACGGTGCGCATGTACTCGGCCAGTTCGTGATAGCTGAGGTAGCGCTCGGTGCCCAGCGGGGGAACGACGGGCACGGCTTACTCTTCCTCGAACTCGATCTGGTCTCCGATCGGCTCGGGCCCGGCGTAGTCTTCCTCCACTGCCTCCTCGTCCAGACCTTCCTCTTCCTCGCCAGCGTCAACCGCTTCATCCTCGGCCCGCTGGAGAGCCTCCAGGGTCTGGTAAAAGCCGACCCCCGCCTCCTGCACCTTGCGAGTGGCTTTCAAGAGGTCCATCCAACCCTGATTGAGGTGGTCGACCTCACCATCTTCCTCGAACTGGAGCATCAGGTCGAGGGACTTCTCGGCCTCAGTGAGCCCACGCACGAGCAAACTGGCGATGCCTTCCAACTCGGATATTTCTCCGAGCGCCTCGGACTGGGCGGCTAACTGCTCTTCCACAAAAGCTCTCGATTGGGTGAAAGAAACCAGGAAGGTATCCACGACAGCCCGCCACTGCTCGTTGGGGATCTTCTGTCCGGCCACCAGGTCGCAGGCTTGATACAGCTGCATGTACTCCGGGGGTACCATGACCAGGTCGCTGGATGTCTCGGTCTTGCTGGCGGCGGTACGCTCCATTTCATCGGGCAGAACGGCTCCGCACTTGAGACAATTGCGCACGTTCGCTTGATTGAGGTGACCGCACATCAAGCAGCGCGACATCTGGTCGCGGCGCTGAATCTCCTCGAACTTCTGGTAAGCATCGCGTAGCTTCTTGGAGGCAACCTTGCAGGTATTGATGCCTTCCTCAAGCACCACCGGGTCCTGCTGGTCAAAGTAACGCAGAAAATCGGACAAACCGTGCCGGAACTCGTCAAAGGCAGCCTCAGCCTGATCGGCTACCTCACGCACTTCCTCGGTGATACCAGGAATCTGGTAGAGGGCCCGGTGCTCGGTAAGAGCCTGATCGAGGCGAGCCATCATGCCCTTCACTTCGTCCAGGAATTGCGTGGGGGTGACCTTGTCATCGAGATACTTGCGAGCCGTGCGAATCAGGACATTTAGATTCGGCGAGTCGGACTCGTCGGGGTAAAGCTTTTCCTCGGAAACATCCTCGCCGCCCCAGGCGGACACCAGGCTCTCCAAGAACATGCTTTCTTCCATCAAAGTCACCCGCTGCTGAAGTCGTACGGTCGCGCCGCTCCGTCAGCGGTGCTTCGCCCTGCCGAGAGGAGAACCTTTCTGCCGCATTGGAGGCTAAAGTCCCTCGAGCAGGGCGCTGAAGGCGTCCAGCGGGTCGGCCTGGTGCCGACTCACCTCCAAAAGCAAGCACGTACCACCTTCCCCGGTCGCCAGGTGGACCCGGTCGGCCAGTTCGAGCAGCATGGAGTAGCCCATTCCCAGGGAGGGTGCGGTGGAGTACCCGGGAGTGAGCACGGCATCGGGAAGGTGGGCGAAGTCGATCCCCGGACCCTGGTCCTCAATGCGCACGAAAGCCGCTTCGGAGCCTTGACGGATGCTGACCCGGCCTCGCTCAGCGTGTTTGATGATATTGGCGGCAGCCTCGCAGGTACACAGGGCCAGATCATAGCAGCGCTCCTCGATGAAACCCTCGGCCTTCAAAACCGCCTCCACCAGGTCGCGAGCCTTGGGCACGTCGGCCGTGGTTTCAACTTCGATCTCGCCTGCATCTTCGCCGGCGGAGCGCCAGGTTGCCTCGGCTTCCGGGTGCTCGCAAACGATCAGCTTACCCTTCGTCACAGCCTGAAGGGCGTTGCGATAGAACTTGCGCCGATTCGCCTCCTCCTCGAGTCGGGCCTCGACGTGACGGTGGTTCACGACACTGGTCGCCGTTTGAGCTGCAATCGAGATCAAGAGCGAGACGACCTCTCGAGTCAGGCGGCGCGACTCCCGGGCCACCACCCACAGCACGCCGAGCTGCTCACCCGAGTGAACCAGCGGGATGAAAGCTACCGATTTGAGCCCGGCTCGACCCAGACTCATACCGACCGCTTCCTCAGGCTGCAACTCCCGCAGGACCCTGGCCTTCTGGCTAACTTCGGCTGCCAGGTCCGCCAGACATGCCAGAGCCACTCGATCCAGCTCGACGCCTGCCAGGACGCGCAACTCAAGTCCCGCCGAGCCGACCAGAAATACTCCGCCACCATTCAGACCCATCAACTCAAGGATGCGGAGCACCACGGCCTGCAGAGCGTCGTAGAGAGTATTGGCCTCGGTGAGGACGGAGGCAACCGAATAAAGCGTGAACAGGTCCCGTCCCCGCTCCAGATCGGAGGCTTGAGCCTGGAGACCGCGCAGAACCAGAGAAGCCCCAAGGTAACCACCCGTGGCATCAAAGCGCGGACTGGGATCCACTTCCACGACCTGGCCGGTGCAGAGACGCAAGGGAAAGGTGATGACCACTCCCTGATGATGCTGCTGGCGAAGCGTGCGCAGGCGGCGAGTATCCTCAGAGTCGAGAGCCTGCTCGAGGGAGATGCCCTCCACGGTTTCCTTTCCCAGCGCCCGCCGAAAAGCCGCATTGGCCCAACGGATGACATCCTGAGCATCGACCTCGAGGTAGCCATCGGACAACCGATTAAGCAATTTTCGATACCGCTCGTGAAGGACCGTTTCCGACTCGCGCACTTCCCACCACTGGCCGGTATCCGCCAGGAATCGATTGGCCTCTTTGTGTGAGCCGACCCGGGCCTGGCCCAGGTAAAGCGAGGTCCCGCTCGGGTGAGGCTGGTAAAGGTAACTGACGGTCAGGCCGGCAGCCTGGCACTCGCTGACCAGCTCGTTGCCCCGCGATGCTGGCCACAGCACAAGATCGACGCCTTCGGAAAGTCGACGCCGGACCCCGGCCAGACTGTCGGTCAGCTCCACATGCCCGTAGCCCAGCGTCCTCTCGAAGGCCTCGCGCTGGCGAGGGCCCGCTGCCAAGATCAGGGTCTTCAAGTGCTCGCGCGCCAAAATCGCTCTCTCGCCATCCCCGGCAGATGCTCGCCCCCTGTGGCGGAAGTTCGGTCTCAGCCTTGTGGGTCCTTTGGACGGCCAAGGAGCCCGTCAATTCCGTGGGCAAATCCACGGGCGATGGCCGAGCGCTCGAGCACGTAGCCCTCACCCTCGCCGACTCTGGGGTGCTGCCTCCCAGCTCCTGCAAACGCACCCAGGTGGAGCGCGAGAGATGGCTTCAGTGTGGGATAGAGCACTTGACCCAACAGGGTGAGGCTGAGCAGGTTCCCAACTAACTGACGAGTGGTATAGAACCGATCGTCGAGCACAAGCAGGCCGTCAGCACTCAGGCTGCTGACCATGCGCTGATACGGTGTCTCCTGGCCGCGAAGCGGGATGGTTCGCGCCACGAACGCGAAAGACAAGACCCAACCTCCACCCTCTCAATTCGAGGGGCCTTTCGACGAAGGAGCTTTCTTCAACCTGCAGACAGGAGGCAAAGCACGACGAACGTCTGTCCGTTGAAGAGCCCATGAGCAATGAAGGCGGGAAATAGCGAGCCCGTGCATTCGAGAGTCTGGGCAAAGACGATGCCCAATACCAGGTAGGGCAATAACCCGCTGGGATCTCCGTGGGCCACGGCAAACAGGGCGGAGCTGATCATCGTTGCCCCCCACCTCCCCGTGGCTGAGCGCAATGCCCGGTAGAGAAGTCCGCGATAGAGCAGCTCCTCGAACCAGGGGCCCACCAGCACGACCATAATTCCCAGCCAGACGAGAGTACCTGGTTGAGGGTCGCGGAACATGTCCAGGGCCGGATTACTGGAGACCAGTGGCTGACCTGTTAAGGTCTCAACCAGGCGAGCCGAGGCCAGAACTCCAAGGCTGGCCACCCAGCAGGCGGCCACCCCCTGAGCGAGCCCCAGCGTGGTCGGGCGAAAAGCGCCGACAAAGGACCCGATCATGAGCCAGCCCAGGGCGTAGAGAGCGAACTGAGCGGCCACCCCGGCTCTGATGCCAGCCCCCGGCCCGGCCAGCCCAATCAGTGCCGGAGTCAAAAGCATAGCCGCCAGCTGCCAGGAGACGAAGAGGAACCAACACCGCTGAAGCGGTAGAGGGGAGTTGGCCTTCAGCTGACGATGCCGGCCCCTGGCCAGCCACCAGCCCAGCACTGTCAAGCCGCCTACCAGCCCGACCACCAGCCAGACAAAGCCCGCCGCCAGCAGCCAGAGGTCACGGTCGGCTTCGGGCCGCTGGGTGGAAGGCTCCAGGCCTCGAGCCAGCTCGCGAAACCAGCCCTCGGGAACGGCTTCGGGGGGGAAATTGCTCCCCAGCATCAGGGACCGCTCGGGGCCCTCCGGCATCAGCCTGGCCACCTGTTCACGCCAGCGTTGCCGCTGCTCCTCGCTCAGAGAACTGGCGAAGAGAGCGATGCGCGCCGATCGAGTCAGCAGGGCTCGGCCTACCTGGTCATGGAGAGACGAATTGGAGGGACGCTCGGCTCGCACGGCCGTTACGGTGCCCAGGAGGCCCAACCAGAGCGCCGTCAGCAGAGCCAGGACCACAAAGCCCGGCGAGCCAGGTTTCTGGTCAACCGGAGCGGGCAAATTTAACAAACGAACATCACCTGTTCACAAAGTTTACATCCCGTTAAAGACCCCGCCTTTTATCCCTCCCTTCCGACGGTCTACACTGAAGTCAATTAACAACCATGAAAGGGTGGAAGCAATGAGTCACAGAGAGGTCTCCATGTCCTTCGCGATGTCGGCTTCGTGGTCGAGCTCCTCCGGCCACGGCGCTCCCCCGGCCCAGGCCTTCGCCGCCGCCGGAGCGGGAGGCGCCCAGGCGGTCGCCGCAGCTGGCGCCGGGGCCCCCGGAGCGGGAGCCGTCGCTGGCGCCGGGGTCAACGGACAAAACGGCCTGCAAGGCCAGAATCCCCTCCATCGAGGCGGCCGGATGGGCCAGCAGATGAAGACCCTGATCAACTTCATGAAGGGCTTCATGCTCGGAAACATGGTCGGCAAGTTGCTCAGCGGTCAGATGGGCGGGCAGCAGGGGCAGATGTGCGGTTGCCAGCAGAACCCGATGTTCGGCAACGCATTTGGGGGCAATTTCGGCCAGTTCGCGACGGCCGGGGCCGGTCCGGGCGGCGGAGCTCCAATGTTCCTGGGCACTGTCGGAAACTTCCTCGGTCGGTAGGCTTAATCGACCGCTCCCGTCGTCACTGAAAGCGTCTCGTCAGGTCCTCCTGTCAAGTATGAGCCACCCTTAGCGGGGTGGCCTCTTTCATGATCGGCAAAGGAGGCCGACCTGGTCGGACGAATCAGCCTCAGGCAATTATTTCTCTCGGAGGTCGGCACTGATGGCCCGACGATTCCTCATTCTGCTCTTGCTCCTGGCCACCCTGACGCCGCAGGCTCGCGCCCAGGAACAGGGGACGCTGGGCTTCATCAATCAGATGATGGCTCTGCTCGAGCAAGAGCGAACCGACGATTTGATCGCGCTGATCGAGAGAAATCCCGAGCTAGCCGGCCAAACCTTCCAGCAACTGGCCATGACCTACTCCAGCATGAACCAGGAGGAGCAAGCGCTCAGCGCGCTACTGGCCAACATCATCGCCCGCGTATTCGAGCTCCGTCTGAACGACCCGAGCCTGTCTCAGTACCTGGCTCAGTTCGACTTGCTGGCGGGGGATGAGCACTGGCAGGGTACGCCGCTTGCCCGCGGGGTGTCCGGGAGCCCGGCAACCGTGGGGCCAACCGTTCCGGGTCCGTCCGGCCCCACCGGAGGGCCTCCGGCTATGACCGGTAGCGATGGTGAAGAGTTGGTCGTCTTTTTATTGCGGATGGGCAACTACCTGGACGCCGTCTCGCTCCTTCAGAAGCTGGCCACCCGCAATCCCACCCCGGAAAAAATGCATCGTCAGCTCCGCTACAGCATCGCCGCCATGATCGGGATGGGTGTGCCGAACCAGGCGCTGCCTATGGCCGAAGAGCTGATTGGATTCGGCTCCAGCGACCCCACCGGCCAGTTGGCCGCCGAGTTGCTGGCAGCGCGGGCGGCCATCGGCGCCGGTCTGCCCCTGAAGGCCAGACCCCACATCCAGGCAGCCACCGCGCTGGTTCCCAGGGTTCCCGGCTCCTACAGCCAGATAGCCAGATATTTGCTTGATTCATGGAGCTTCTCGCTCGATCTGCAGCAGAACCCCAAGATGCCCTTCGAAGTCCTCAAGCAGCGTCACGACCGGGCCTGGGCCCACCTGCAGAACCTGCAACCCTCTCCTGCTCTGACCACTGAGCTCTTCTGGGTGGGCGAAGCCTTTTGGGACATCTGGCTCGAGCAGCTTGTAGCCCGCGACTCCAGCGACCCGCGAATCGAACAGCTGGTCCAGGACGACCTGCTGGCACTTTACCAGCTGCCCCAGGGCTTGGGCGCAGCTCACCCCGAATCACGATTGAGTGTCGTTCGAGTTTTGCTCAAGCTGATCTCGGCTTATCAGGACAGCGGCGGCGAACTGCTCGCCCAGGCTCGCAAAGAACTGATCGAGGTCGAGCAGCACCTCGTCAAGTTCCACCGAGACAGCCAGGAAGCATACAACGAGCTAAAGACCATGTACGCGGGGCTATTGCAGGAGACCGGTGTCCAGCTTTCGGCCGACCACGGAGAGTCGAATGCCCTTCTGGCAGGGATGTATCTTCTCCAGGCCGAGCAGATTCTGGCCGAGAATGAAGAGCGGTCCCTGTCAGCGGCAGACGCTGCGACCGTCAAGGGGCAACTCACCAAAGCCTCAGAAGCGGCTGCCGGCGCCTACAATTTTGAGCTCATCCAGTACATCTCGGTGGCTCAGCTCGACTACTTCGAGAAAGCCAAGCCGCCCGGCTGGGAGAAGACCTCCGAAGACCTGATTAACGGGTTTCTGAAGGAGCCCGCCCTCAACGAGATGCGGGGCGTCAAGGCCGGTATGTACTATCGCCGCGGCAAGCTACGCTCGGCCCAGGGGCGTCACGCCGAAGCGGTAGCCGACTACCAGACGGCCATCGACGTCGTGGAAGCCTACATCCGCGATATCGGTGGAGGGGCCGAATCAGCCGATTACATCCGCCTCTTCGCCAGCGACCTCTACGAGGCGATGGCCAGGGCCCAACTCGAGCAAGGCAAAGGCAGCGACGCCTTTGGCACGATCGGCCGCCTGCAGCAACTGGAGACGGCCGGTAACTTCACCATGAACGACCTGCGTGGCAAGATGCGCTCGGACGACCAGGCCCTGGTCACCCGTGCCAACGAGCAGAAGCTGGCCATTCAGGCTCAAGAGAAAGAGCTGGCCAACCTCAAGAGCAAGAACGCATCCACTGACCAGATTCAGAAAGTCTCCCAGTTGCTGGCCCAGAGCCGACAGAGCTACTACCAGACGGTGACAGACCTGGAGAAGAAATATCCGGCCTTCCAAAAGCTGGACATCAAGCCCATCAACTTCTCCAAGCTGCAGCGGGCCATCCCAGCAAACACACTGGTCGTGCTGCTCTTCCCCACCGACGACGAGCTCTATCTCCTCGAGGCCACCAAAGACGATCTCCTGGTTCGTAAGGTTGCCGTCAAAAGAAGTGAGCTCGAGCAAATGACGGCGACCTTTCGCAACCAGGTGTCCTCTTACTCGCGCAACCCGGGCGCCTTCAGTTGGAAGGGACCCGAGTCGACCGCTCTCAAGCAATCACTGGGTGGCCTGTACCAAGCCATCGTCAAGCCCATCGAGGCGGAACTTGCCTCCAAGGAGGCGGTGGCCTTCGTGCCCTACGGGAGCCTGGTCTACCTGCCCTTCCAGGCACTCCTGACCGAAGGGGCCGATGGGACACCAACTTTCCTGGTTGAGAAGAAGCAGGTGGTGGTCCTCTCCAAGGCCGCCGACCTGGATCAGATCTTCGGACCTCCCTCTGGAAAGAACGGCTCGCTGGTAGCGTTCGGCAACCCCGATGGCAGCCTGGCGGCCGCCACGCAGGAAGTAAAAGCGCTGGCCGACATTTTCCCCGGCTCGGCCATTTACGTCGAGGGTCAGGCCACCTCGGAGAAGCTGGCGGGAGTTCAGGCCCCGAAAGTGAGCTATCTGCACCTGGCCACCCACGGTACCCTCAATGCGCAGGAGCCACGGGAGAGCTACCTGACCCTGGCCAAAGGCGGAAAGCTGAGCGTCACCGACATCACCAACTCCCGCCTCGACTCAGAAGGGGGCGATCTCAACCTGGTGACCCTGTCGGCCTGCCAAACCGCACTGGCAGGGCGGGGAGGCAATCAGGATGGCTCGGATCTCCGAAGTCTGGCCGATGCCTTCAGTTTTGCTGGCTGCCGCAGCATGGTGGCCAGCCTGTGGAAAGTGGAGGATAACTCCACCCGTGACCTGATGGTGGTGTTCTATCAGAACCTGAAAGCCGGCAAGTCCAAGGCCGGAGCCCTGCAAGCAGCCCAGTTGTCACTCCTGAAGCAGGAGCGCTACAGCCACCCGTTCTTCTGGGCACCCTTCATTTTGATCGGAGATTGGCGTTAAGCCTTCTACTGAGAGAGGAGCGCAGCCAGCAAGTACTCGCGGCGCATGCGAGCGATGCTCAGGATGGAGATCGACTTGGGGCAGACCGCCTCGCACTCGGCGTGGTTGGAGCAATCGCCGAATCCCTCCTCATCCATCCGGGTCACCATCGACAAGACCCGCTTCTTGCGCTCTGCGTGACCCTGCGGCAAGAGGGCCATCTGGGAAACCTTGGCCGAGGTGAACAGGCTGGCCGAAGCGTTGGGGCAGGCAGCCACGCAGGCCCCACAGCCGATGCAGGCGGCCACGTCCATCGCCTGCTCTGCGATCTCCTTACCGACCGGAATGGCATTGCCATCAGGAGCCGAGCCGGCATTGGCGGCCACATAGCCACCCGCCTGGATGATGCGGTCGAGAGCCGAGCGGTCGACCACCAGGTCTTTCACGATCGGAAAACCGGCCGCCCGGAACGGCTCGATGGTGATGGTATCGCCGCTCTTGTAGTGGCGCATGCGCAGCTCGCAGGTGGTGCAGCCGCGACGCGGGCCGTGGGCCACCCCGTCGATCACCAGCCCGCAGGTGCCGCAGATTCCTTCCCGGCAGTCGGAGTCGAAGGCCACCGGATCCTCGCCTTTGGAGATCAGTTGCTCGTTAAGCTGATCGAGCATCTCCAGAAACGAAATCTCAGGCGAAACGCTGTCCATCGGGTAGCTCACCAGCTTCCCGGGGACGTTGGGGCCGGCCTGACGCCAGACGCGTAGGGTCAACTTCATGCTCATGCCGAGTACCTCACTTGTAGCTCCGCTGCCCGGGCGAGACGTCCTCGAAGGTCAGCTCTTCGCGGTGCAATACCGACTTCTTGGGGTCTCCGGTCCATTCCCAGGCTTGCGCGCACATGAACTTGTCATCCTGGCGGCGAGCCTCCCCCTCCTCGGTCTGATACTCGACACGGAAGTGACCCCCGCACGACTCCTCTCGCACCAGCGCATCCTGGGCCATCAGCTCGCCCAACTCGAGATAGTCGGCCAGACGGCCGGCGAACTCGAGGTCTTTGTTGAAGTCCTGCCCCTTGCCCGAAACCTTGACATTCTTCCAAAACTCCTCGCGCAGAGCCGAGATCTCGTCGATGGCGGCCTTAAGGCCGGTCGCGTCACGTGACATACCGACCTTGTCCCACATCACTCGACCCAGATCCCAGTGCAACTTGCGCACCGTGGCCGACCCCTTGATCTCGAGCAACCGCTTGACCTGGTTCTCCACGTTGTGCTCGGCTTCGGAGAAGGCCTCGTGATCGGTGCTCACCCCGCCCGCTTTGTGGCCGGCCAGGTAGTCGCCCAGCGTATAGGGGATAACGAAGTAGCCGTCGGCTAACCCCTGCATCAGGGCACTGGCACCCAGTCGGTTGGCTCCGTGGTCGGAGAAATTCGCCTCGCCCAGCACGAACAGCCCCGGAACCGTGCTCATCAGATGATAGTCCACCCACAACCCGCCCATGGTGTAATGGGGCGCCGGATAGATACGCATCGGCGTGTGGTAGGGATCTTCCCCGGTAATCTCCTCATACATAGCGAAGAGATTCCCATAACGCTCTTTAACCACTGGCTGACCGAGCTTTTCAATGGCCTGAGCGAAGTCAAGGTAAACTGCCCGCTTGCTCGTGCCCACCCCTCGCCCTTCGTCACAAACCGCCTTGGCGGCCCGCGATGCGATGTCGCGCGGCACCAGATTACCGAACGCCGGATAACGCCGCTCGAGGAAGTAGTCACGCTCTGGCTCGGGAATCTGGTTGGCCGGGCGACTGTCCCCGGAAGCGAGAGGCACCCACACACGCCCGTCGTTGCGCAAGGACTCACTCATCAGAGTCAGCTTGGATTGAGACTCACCCACCTGGGGAATACAGGTGGGATGGATCTGGGTGAAACACGGATTGGCGAACAGCGCCCCCCGCTTGTGACAGCGCCAGATCGCGGTGGCGTTGCAGTTGACCGCGTTGGTGGAGAGATAGTAGACGGTGGAGTAGCCCCCGGTGCACAACAGGACCGCGTCGGCCACGTGACGCTCGATCTTACCCGTGACCAGATCGCGGCAAATGATGCCCCTGGCCCGTCCTTCCACGATGACCAGGTCGAGGAACTCGTGCCGAGTGAACATCTCCACGCCACCGGCGTGGACCTGGCGCATCAAAGCCCCGTAGGCCCCGAGCAGCAACTGCTGGCCGGTCTGACCGCGAGCGTAGAAAGTGCGCGAGACCTGGGCCCCGCCGAAGGATCGGTTGGCCAGGAGGCCGCCGTACTCGCGGGCGAAAGGTACCCCCTGAGCCACGCACTGGTCGATGATATTGACTGAAAGCTCGGCCAGACGGTGTACATTGGCCTCACGGGAGCGGAAGTCGCCCCCCTTGACGGTATCGTAGAAGAGCCGGAAAACGCTATCGCCGTCATTTTGGTAGTTCTTGGCCGCGTTGATGCCCCCTTGAGCGGCCACGCTATGAGCCCGGCGGGCCGAATCCTGAATGCAAAACGACTTGACGTTGTAGCCCAGTTCAGCCAGCGAGGCGGCGGCCGCCCCTCCGGCCAGACCGGTCCCTACCACGATGACATTGTACTTCCGCTTGTTGGCCGGAGAGACAAGGCGGGCATGGGACTTGAAGTGGGTCCACTTGTCGGCCATGGGCCCGGGGGGGATGCGGGAATCGAGACGGACAGTGGGTTCAGCGACGGGGCTCAAGCTATCCTCCAGTCAGGGGCACGTAGTTCAGATACATGGCCACAGGCAGGTAGACGAACCCGACAGCGAGCAAGAAGGCGAATCCCCACCCGATCAGATTCAACACCGGCAGCCAGCGTGGATGGGTAAGGCCCAGCGATTGGAAGGCGCTCCACACACCGTGCCAGAGGTGGAATCCGAGGGCCACCATCACCACCACGTAGAATACCACCCAGCCGGGCTGGGAGAAGAGGTTCTCCACCACAGTGTAAAGGTCTCGCATCTGGTGCTCGGGGGGTCCGTAGCCAGTGGTGGCGGCATACTTGAAGTTCCAAAGGTGAATGGGCAAAAAAATGGCCAATAAAATGCCTGTCACAATCATGCTCATCGAAGATAGCGATTTGCGACTCTTTCCGCCGGCATTGCCCTCTACCTGATACCCCTGAGGGCGAGCCTTGCCCTTATCGAGCAGAGCTACCCGAATGCCTGTCACGATATGCACTCCAAAGAAGAGGAGCAAACCGCAATCAGCCAGGGGAACGACCATGCCGTGCCCCAACTCCTCCAGGAAGAAGGCATAGCCATTGAAGGCGCTCGGGCCGAGTAGCAAGGTGAGGTTGCCGATCAGGTGCATGATCACGAAGGCGAACAGCCCCAGGCCTGTAATCGCCTGAAGAAACTTCTTCCCCACCGAGGAATTGATCATCGCGGCCAGATGAGGCATAACCAAAGCTCCTGTTCACTCCACGGGACCGGCCCGGGTCGAGTTGGAAAATCCTTCCTCAGCAGGGTGGTCGGGCCCTTCTGCTCGAGCAACACTTGACCAACGGCACGGCTAGAGATCGTAGACAGACTGACTGCCCACGTCGAGCAAGATGTTGATCACTTGCTTCTGATAGGGCTTGGGCAGATCGAAAAATTGAGCCAGCGAGACGGCAAGCTCTTTGAAGCTGGTAACGGCCGGCGGCTCCACCACAGGGGCCTCGATTGAGACCTCGACCGGAGCGGCGGCCGGGACCGAAGGGCGAGGAATGTGGCCCTGCATTAGATGCAGCAGAGCCTCGAAGTCTTCCAGGTCCTCCTCGTCGGTCACTTGCTCACGCCGCAGGCTGGTGCGGTGCAGGAAGGGGGCGAATCGAAAGCGTCCGGGCTGGAGAATCTGGGCTTGCCAGGGCTCGATGACCCTCTCGGTCGTGAAGGATGCGAGATGGCTCTCGAGATCGCTGAGAGGCACCCCTCCAGCGCGCTCCACCTTCAGGATCCTGGGCATCTCCTCCAGACGCTCGAGAAGGCTGAGAAAAAAGGGGGACTCCTCACGGCGTTCCTCGACGAAAGAAGACTCGCGCCGCCGCCAGGTCCCGAAACGCTCACCCGGATTGAGGTGATAGATGGTTATGGGTCCCGAAGAACCTCCCAGGAAGGGCGCTTCGCCACCAAACTTCTCCAAAAGCTCGGCTCCGTGGACCTCCACGAAGTCCTGGTACTCAAGGCGCAGATCCACAGAGGACGTGCTGACGACCAGCTCACTGAGACGACTGCCTTTGGAAAGTGCGAAAACCCGCCAACTATCGAAGACAGCGGCTCGAATCGAAGCCACCCGGCTGGCCTTGAGCATGCAGAAATAGCAGTGACCTTCAATGCCGACGGCACGATTGAGGGCCACCAGAAACTCGGCCAGGCGCTCAACAACCTCCTCGTCGGGCCGCCCATCCGGGCCCAGGGCCCTGCGGGCCAGCTCACGCTGGGGGCGACGCTTGTCCTGCTCGGAGAGACCGGCCCGCTCTACCAGCCAGTCGCGAATCTCCGACTTCATCTCGTGCAGCTCCTGATCAGAGGGCGGCTCCAAAATATCCACAGGCTCCGTGACCGCGGGGACCAGCTGGCTTAGAGAAACGCTGGTGATCTGGGGCAAGGGCATGACCTGCTCCAGGGCCAGCCGACCCAACGCCTCGGAAGCGCCCAGCACCACCTCGGGGTCGCTGTCCTGACGCGCGCGACTGAGCTCGTACTGGGCGATAAGCCGGTCGTTGCGGTCGCGTATCTCCTCAGCGGTCGCCATCAGGCGGACCGCCAGAGCCCGGGTGTGGGGCTCAGCTGAGTCGAGCAGTCCGTGCAGCCGGGTGCGCAGCAATTGTCGAAAGCGCGCCTCATCATACTGTTTGAAGCGCCGCTCCAACTGCACCTCCTCGGACACGGCCAGAGCAAACAGCACGTGCAGGGTAAGGAACTCCAGCTCTTCGGGCGTGTCCACGGCTCGCGCCAGAGGCTCGTAAACCTCCAGCTTGAGCCCCTGGGGCCTGCTGAGCAACTCCACCAGGCCCTCTCGGGTCGGTCCGTCCAGCACCCCCGAGGTAATCCCTGCCAGGGCGGGCGAGCGAGCCAGTTGCTGCAGGTTGGAGAGCAGCTCAGGTTGCTCGGTCAGCGACAGATAGGTCGGGCGGGCTGATAGGATCCGGCCCACAGCCGAGTGGATCTGCTCCAGCGTTCGGGCTTCCTCGAGCAGGGCCTCGCTCCGCCCGAGCAGCGGATCCTGACCCAGCTCGTACATCAACTCGGGCAGCCGCTCCACCTCGGGGAAAGCCACCTGCTTACCGGACCACACCTCGGGCAACTCGGTCGGATCCTCGAGGAACCGATAACAGTAATTTCCCCGGGCATCCAGCTCGCCGATCACGGCCGGGCCTCGGGGGCGGCCGCTCTCCAACCCGGCCATCACCATGCGGCTGAAGCTGAAGGCGGTAAAACCTTTGATGAAGGTAAACTTCCCCTGCTCGGACGGCTCCTCATCTCCCAACTTCTTCCACAGGATTGTGCGATCATAATCAGCCGAGAAACAGGCCATCATGGGTCGACCGGCCCGATTGAAAACCTCCAGGTCGCGCTCGTTGAGCTGGTCGATAACTGCAAAGCGACCTAATACGTGACCGGTGAAGGTCAGTCCCTCGCGAGCCGGGCGAGTCACCTCGGCGGCAGAGCCAAGATACTCCCACCAGAAGCCCTCCTGCCCGGATTTCACGAAGCGGGCCATCAAGCGCCCGCCGGCCAGTTGCAGCAGACTCTTGAGACCGTCTTCGGTAGCCTGCTCAAGGGAGAAACCCCGCAACCCCAAATCGAAGGCGCCCGCTACCGCCACCATGGCGTACATCGAGGTGTCCACTCGGTCGCCGCTCTCGATCAGACGATCGAAAGCCAGCTGGCTCAGCACTCCTACCTCGATATCCACAAACAAGCAGAGAGCCGTTAGCGTGTTTCCGTGCACAGGGATGCCGCTGGAGGCCAGCAGGGAGCCCAAGGCCACCTGCTCATCATTGACCTGAAACTGGCCTTGCGGAAGGCGAGGCCGCACCGAGTCGACAAAGGCGGCCACCCGCTGCGACTTGCTTTCGCGAGCCAGGTCACTGAGAATATCCAGATGGGTGCGCGAGGTGGAGCTCTTCCTGAGGGCCTCTCGCAAACCCTCGTCGATTGAGCCCTCGGGAGGTTGCCCGAAGAGCTCCTCCCAGAGCGTGGAGGACGGCTCGACGTTGAAATGCCGGGCCACCTGATAACATGCCTGAGCCGAGACCTCCAGCGGCCCTCCCGGCTCGAGCCCCTCGGGGATCAGGCGCCCTTGCACGAGCTCAACGAAGATGGTCAGCGCGGCCAGCACGGCCGGATGCACGATACGTCCGCTTCGGCGTAACAGCTTCTCCAGAGACTGAATGCGCTCGCTGCTGAACTCGTGACTGCGAGGATACAGTCCAGTCAGCACGGCCACCTGCTCACGGGTGCGGGGCGAGCCCGAAGAGCGAGCCACGTCCTCCAGGCAGGCCAGGGCACTCCGCCGGTGCTGGGTCATGGCCCGCAGAAAGGCGGCCATCTGAGCCACAGGCGGCACGGTGCGAAAGACTGGACGGCGGTCGGGAACCGGCTCGAAGTCTTGCACCGACAGCCCTTCAGGGAACTCGAAAACGTAGCGAAACTCGTGCTCCTCGCGGGTGAGCAGGAACTCCACCATGCTCGAATCGGGCGGAACACGAGCCTGGCTCGCTCGAGCTGTCTCGACCTCCTCGGGCTCGACCTCAGGAGGGCTCTGAAAGGTGACGCGAACCGACCGGTTTCCAGGCAAAGGGACACTTAGCACGACTTGCCTCTGGCCCCGGTCGGCCGACTCGGTAGACTTCACCGGAGGCCCGGTCAAACTGGCCGGCAACCCAAACAGACGTTCGCCCGTGATCAGGCTGAAGAATTCCACCCGGTCCGTTCCAGGAACCACACGCAGGCGGGCTTCCTTGGAAACCGACTCGCGAGTCCAGACCGACTCGGGCGACTCGGCATGCGTCTCGGGCGCGCTCTTGCCGCGCAGCTTGCGCACCAGGCTCCCGAGAAAATCGGTCACTCGAGGGTCAACTCGACATCGGGGAAATTGTCCATCAGTCGCAAACTTCGCATGCGCTCGAGGGTGGCCAAGAACTCGCTGAGTGGCAAGGTTCTCTGCTCTTTGACGGCGTAACGACGCCAGGTCACCTCGGTGGCCTCCTGCTCGCGCTCGCCCACTACCAGCACGTTCGGGATCTTCTCAGTGGCTGCGGTGCGGATCTTCTTGTTGAAGCTATCTGAGCCCTCATCGAGCTCGGCCCGGAAGCGCCGTCTCTTCAGCTCGGCCACGACTCGGGCCGCGTACTCACCGAACTTTTCCATCTGCACCGGAATCACGCGCACCTGGAGAGGAGCCATCCAGGTTGGGAAGGCGCCCTTGAAGTGCTCCATCAAGAAAGCCAGGAAGCGCTCGTGGGTTCCCAGCGGGGCGCGATGGATGCAGTAGGGGGTGTGCTGGGCCCCGTCGGGTCCAATGTAGGTCAATTTGAACCGCTCGGGAACGGCAAAATCAAGCTGGTTGGTGGAGGCGGTCTCCTCGCGACCCACCACGTTGCGGATCTGAAAATCCACCTTAGGTCCGTAGAAGGCCGCTTCGCCGAAGCCCACCTGATACTCGATGCCCAGGTTGTCCAGGATGCGCTGGATGATCTGCTCAGAGCTCTTCCAGGCCTCGGGATTGTCCACGTATTTCTCGGTGTTGGCCGGGTCGTGCACCGACAAGCGCATCCAGTATTTCGTGATGCGGAACATCTCGTAGTAATCGCGATGCAGCTCGAGCACGGCTCGGAACTCGTCTTCGAGTTGCTCGGGAGTGCAGTAGATATGCGCGTCGTTCATGCACATTCCCCGCACCCGCAAGAGACCGGCCAGCGCTCCGGACGGCTCATAGCGATAGACCTGCCCATACTCGGCCAGACGCAATGGCAGCTCGCGATAAGAGCGCGGCCTCACCCCGAATATCAAATGGTGGAAGGGGCAGTTCATGGGCTTGAGATAGAAGTCCCGCTCCTCCACAGGCATGGCCGGGAACATGGCCTCCTTGTAATGCTCGAGGTGACCCGAGGTCTCGAACAGCTTGCCATCGGTGACGTGGGGGGTGGCCACCCGCACGTAACCCGCATCTTGCTCCTTCTCGCGGGCCAGGGCTTCAAGCTCGTCGCGCAGCACGGTGCCGTTCGGCAGCCAGAGAGGCAGGCCAGCGCCTACCTCATCTGCGATCATAAACAGCTCAAGCTCCTTGCCCAGCTTGCGGTGGTCGAATTTCTTGGCTTCCTCGCGCTCGCGCTTGAACTCCTCGAGATCCTTCTTCGTGTTGAAACAGAGCCCGTAAACTCGGGTCAGCATCTCGCGCTTCTCATCCCCTCGCCAGTACGCTCCAGCGACCGAATCGAGACAGAAGCAGTCGGTGGGGATGAAACGGGTCGACTCGACGTGGGGGCCCGCGCACATATCCTCGAAAGGACCGTTGCGATAGAAGGTTAGCGTCTCCCCCCCCGAGACCAGCTCGCGGGCATACTCGGCCTTGAGGTGCTCGCCCTGCTTTTCGAAATCGGCCAGGGCAGTGTCCAAATCCTTCTCCAAGAGCTCAAACTTCTGATCTTGGGCCAAAATGCGGCGCATCTCCTTCTCGATGGCAGGAAGCTCCTCGACCGTGACCGGGCGGGGCAGCTGAAAGTCATAGTAAAAACCGTTCTCGACCGGGGGGCCAAAGCCCAGGTGGGCCCCCTCAACCAGATTCTGGATGGCCTGAGCCAGCACGTGGGCCAGCGAATGGCGACGCTTGTAGAGCGGGTCTGCCTCCTTGTCGGACAGATCCATTCCAGCGTAAGACTTTCTCATGCGAACCTCGAGAGCGTTTTTGGCCCGCGTTCGCGCCATTCGCGACGATCCCTCCGGAAGACCTTGAAGGGGGGAGCGCACGGCTGGTAAAGTGAGAATGGACCGATTCGTCAAGCAAAGGAGTGTGTTTCCCGTGCAAGAGACACCCGAAACCCCGGTTGTAACAGAAACCCTGACTGAGCACGAGCCTCAGGGCGTAGCCCTGGGAGCCTTTACTTTCGGCCTTCTGGTGGGAGCACTTGTCGGGGCGGCCACAGCCATCCTGCTGACCCCCCAGGCCGGCAGCGAGACCCGTGAGCAACTCGGCGATCAGGCCCGGCGCCTCCACGACCGAGCCTCGGGCCTGGCTCACGAGGTTAGAGGCGGGCTCGAGCGTCTCGGCCACCGAATGAAACCAACCGAGAGAACCGAAAGCCCGGCTCAGGATCAGTTGCCCTCGGACGGAATTCGCATACTCTAAGTGCGAGTTTTCGTAACAGGGGGGACCGGCTATGTCGGTGAGCCGGTTCTCCAGACCCTGCGCGAGCAAGGTCATGAGGTACGCGCCCTGGTGCGCGACCCGAGCCGACTGCGGGTGGCTGGCGTGGAGCCGTTCCAGGGGGACGCGCTCGACCCGGCCACCCTGATTGCCGTTGCCCAGGATTGCCAGGCCTGCGTGAACCTGGTCGGAGTTCTGCGGGAAGACCCCGAGCGCGGCATTACCTTCGACAAGCTCCATTACCAGGCCACCCGCAACCTGCTGACCGCTTGCCAGCAAGCCGAGGTGCGTCGCTTCGTGCACATGAGCGCCAACGGAGCTGAGCGCGGGTTGCCCTACGCCTACTTCGTCTCCAAGGCGAAGGCCGAAGTGGCCGTGCGAGCCAGCTCACTGGAAACCGTGATCTTGAGGCCCTCGGTCATCTACGGCGGCCCCAGCGACCGCCCCAGCTTCGTCGGAATGCTGGAGAGCCTGTTCAGCTGGGCCCCGGCCGTGCCTTACTTTTCGGGGCCGGGCTTCGAACTGGCCCCGGTCTCGGCCCGCGAGGTGGCTCTGGCCATAGGAGCCTGCCTGGTACACCCTGATGTGGCCGGAAAGACATTTCATCTCTGCGGAGGCGAGGTTTACAGTTACAAGGAGCTGTTACGCTTGGTGAGAGATCTCGGGGGCCACAAAGCCATCCTCTTCCCCCTGCCCTTCGCCCTGGCCCGACTTCCCGCCGTCTGGCTGGGGAACCAGCGGTGGTTTCCAGCCACGGCCGACATGTTGGGCATGCTGAAGGCAGGTAACGTCCGCCCCGCCGGAGCTCCTGACTTCCACGGTGTGCTCGACGTTCCCGACGACAGCTTCAAGGAATGGTTGCTCCAGGGCCGGGACGGACAGGAACGTCCCGAGGCTGAACCAGTCGAGCCCCTGGCCCGTGCCGCACCCACCCGCGAGCTCTACATCCCGAGAATTGAAGATTTTCCTCCAGGGGAGCTTCCCGGCGCAGGCGAAAAGACTTCTTGATACCCTGGCTACTTACAAATAGCTTCCGAGTAGGTATAATGAGGAGTGGAGGTGAATCGAGTCTGGTGAAATCGCGGGCGCTCTGGTCCGACCCCCTGTTTTTGAAGGAAATGGCCGCCCAGGCCCGTCGACGCCTCAAGCGGGGCTTGACCTATCCCGGACTCATGTGGTTTTTCCTCTTCACGCACCTGCCGCCCATCATTTTTTGGCGGGCTGGGGGTCAGGAGAGTGGGCTGGATGTTCGTGCCTTCTTTTCCTTCTCGGTTCTCTTGCAGACCTGGCTTGTTGCCCTGCGTTCCTCTCTCTACCCCGCCGTATCCATGGCCTGCGAAGTGCGCGAGGGCACGATTCCCGTGCTTTTGTCCACCCCACTGTCCTTGACTCGGGCTCTCAGCGCCAAGCTGCTCGCCTGCCTGCTCCCCCTGTGGGTGGAGATTCTCGCCGTTCAGCCACTCTTCTTCGGTTTCTACGTCTGGGCCGAGGGCATCTCGCTCTGGACCGTGCTGGCCGTAGACGGATTTCTTGTGGCCGTGTCACTGCTTTTCGGAAGCCTTGGACTCTGGCTCGGCAGCCAATTGCCCGAACCCGACCGAGCCGCCAATAACGCCAAACTGGTCGTCATGATGCTGCTGGTGGGCACCCTCTTGCTCGAGAGCCTGCTCACCTGGCCCTTCCTGCTGGTGGGATCGGTGGTGTGGATGTTCCTGATGTCCCCCTCGCGTCCCGGCCAACAGTCCTATCGAGGCCTGATTTATGCCCTGGTGGTTGTAGTCTCGCTGCCTCTGCTGCTGAGTCTTTCTCAGGGCGCTCTTTACAATTTCGAGTTGGGCGCTTTCAACCCGCTGCGCTGCGTGTACAGTCTGGGGGCGGACGTGCCCGCAAACCACCTGGTGCCCGACCTGGTCGATGAGGCGCGTGTGCGCGAGGGCGGCGTCGACACCAACCTCCAACAGCTCAAAGCCAACTTTGACGGCGAGGAAACCCATCGGCGGGCTCGCCAACATCTGCTGCCGGCCAGCCTGATCTACCTGGGCCTGGCCGGCCTCTTGTTCCGCCTGACGCTGGGGAGACTGCGCCAGCTGCACGGATGAACGACCCCCAGACAGGGAATCCGCTTCCCTCGCACCAACTGCGCGCCCTGGTCGACCGTTCTCAGTTCATCGGCGATGCCGGGCGCACCGGCAGCAAGTCTTCCCGGGAAACCGACCCCGAGGGCTTTCGGAATTTGCTGGCCAGGCAAGTGGACCGGGACGAAGAGCAGCAGTCCTACGAGGAGCTCCTGGAGCAAGAGCAAGCCCAGAGCTTCGAGCGAACTGCCGATGAAGCGCTGGCAGGCTCCCTGGCCCAGACGGCCGAAGCAGAGAAGCGCGACGTGCAGGCCCAGATCAAGGACAAGGAGAAAGATGAGGCCGAAAAGTCCGGCGGGGGTTGGAGGGGCCCCCAACCAATCCTCGGGTTGTCGGTCTTGAGCCCGCCCCCGGGGATGCAGGCCACCGCTCTCGGCCAGCCCGACAAATCGCGTTCCGACCGCAAGGCCGAGCAGGTCTCGCAGGAAATCTTGGCTGCCGAAGCTCGTGTCAAGCCAGAGCTTCTCGAAGGGTTGCGCGAGCTGGGATTAGCGGCTCCGCTGACCGGACTGGGAGATCCGCGACTGGCTGGAGCCGTCCCCGCTCTGTCGAGCGAAGAGGGCTGGGTCGAGGCACCCACCCGGACCGGACTGAGCTTCGTTTGGCAGCAGGGGCGCACGGGCTACCAGCGTCTGGAGTCGTCCGAGCAGCACACGCTGATCGAGACCGCCGTGGGCGAGCGAGTGCAGTGGCTGGAGCGGCGAGGCAACCAGATCACGGTCAAGGAATCGGGACGGGAGAACCCCAGTCGCTTTCCGGGACACTAGACGCGCCGAGGCCTTCGGGGTGCATCCATACGAATCTGTCGGGCGCAGTTACTGCAAGACCTTCAGCGCTCCACGACAACCGGTTGTCCCAGCACCTGCGCGCAGCAATAGTTCTGAGTATCGAGATAACGCTGAGCCACCTGCATGACCCGCTCGGCCGTGACCGAGCGAATGCGACGCGGGTAATCTTCAACAGCCGCAAAGCCCGCCCCTAGCAGTTCACACATGGCTAGCCGAAAGGCCTGGGTGGATTTGCGCTGTTGAGAGATCTCAAACAGACCCAGCATGTATTTCTTGGCCCTTAGCAACTCACCAGCTGAGACGAGCTCGTGCCGCAAGCGCTCGAGCTGAGCAAGGAGTGAGCGACGGGCCCGAGCAGCCTGCTCGGATGGCACCAGAGCGTAGATCTTGAAGCAGCCAGAATCAAAACGAGCATCCAGGTTGCAGTTCACCACGTAACCCAGACCCTGCCGGTCGCGCAGCTCGACGAAAAGCCGCGAACCCATTCCGGCCAGCACATGGTGCAGGACCTCGAAAGCGTCAGCCTCCTCGGTGCCGAAGCGGGGGGCCAGGAAGGACAGAACCACCGCGGCCTGCCGCTTCTCTCGTCGCTCGGTGCGAACCCTTCGGGTCAGGGGAGGCGCCTCGAGCACGCCGCTGAGCGGACTCCAGCCTGAGGGCTCAAAGCCTGCGAAGACCTCGTCGACCAGCGCGCGCACCCGCTCGGGACGCTGATCGCCCACCACCGACAGAACGAGCCGGTCGGGGGTAAAGGTGCGCCTGTGCCATGCAGCCAGTTCTGTCCGACTCCAGCGTGCGACGCTGGAGGCTGCCCCTCTAACTGGAAAACGATAGGGGTGGCGGCGATAGAGCACCGCCTCGGCCAGCTCCAACGACCAGGAGAGCGTGTCCTCGGGTCGACGGCCTAGCTCCAATAACAAATTGCGCCGCTCGCGCTCGATCTCATCGGGCTCGAAAGCCGGGAAACGCAAGCATTCTGCCAACAAGCGCAGCCCCGATTCGAAGTGCCTCGAAAGCAGGGTCAGGCTGGCGCCGAACAGGTCCTTGGCCGCGAACGGTGAGAAGGCCGCACCCACGAATTCAAACTCCTCGGCCACCTCCTCCGAGCTGCGCATGGTTGTCCCTCGCGCCGCCAGGCGTTGGGTGAAGTAAGACAGGCCCTGACGAGCCGGCGTCTCAAACCGGGTTCCCCCGAGAAAGCTCGCTGTGACAGCTGTCACGGGAGAAGCGTGATCTTCACGCAGGATCAGCTTGAGACCACCTGGTCCGATGCAGCACAAGGGTGCGGGAGCAGCGCGCTGACGAGGGCGACGTTCGGTGCTCATGGGCTGGCGGGCCGATAGCGCACCAGACTCGCGTTCTCCCGGGCTAAATACTGGCTCGCGGCGGCCTGGAAGGCCGACCGGTCCACCTGGACCAGGTGGGCCACGTATTGCTCGGCCAACCGAAAATCACCCATCATTTCATAGTACCCGACCTTGCGACCCTGACCCTCGACGGTCTCCTGAGCCATAACGAAACTTGCCTCAGCCTGATTCTTGGCCCGCAACAGCTCGCGCTCGGTCACCCCCTGGGCAACCAGGAGCTCAAGCTCGCTCCAAAGTGCTTCCTCCACCTCCTGAAAGCGCTCGGGGGCCAGCACTGCCTCTACTACAAGAAGACCGGGATCGCGCTCGATCATAGTTCCTGTCTTGACCTGGCTCACCAGCCCCTGCCGCTCGCGTAGGGCGCGCCCCAAACGCGAAGAACGGCCGCGACCGAGCACCGAAGAGAGAAGATCGCAGGCGTAGACGGAACCGTCTGCCAGACCGGGGATCGAAAAAGCGAGCTGAAGATGGCCGGTGTTGATGGGGCCTTGTAGATCTTGCTGGCGAAAGCCAGCCGGCCTTTCCCGCGCAGTCATCCGACGCTGCGCGGCCGGACCGGGTGACCAATCGCCCATCACGCGCGCGACCGAATCGAGCACCAGCTCAGCTTCGACCTCCCCAACCACCACGACGGCGAGATTTGAAGCGCCATAGTGGCGCTCGTAATGCTCACGCAGGCGGTTGGGACTCAAGGCCCGCAGGGTCTCCTCTCGCCCAAGAACTGGCCGTCCGTAAGGATGGTTGGGGAAAGCCAGGGCCAACAGGTGCTCGAAACAATAAGCATCAGGACGATCCTGGTACATGCGCAACTCCTGGCGGATCACCTCCTCTTCTCTCCGACACTCCCCTTCCAGAAAACGCGGCGACCCGATGGCCCGGACCAGAAGGGCCAGACCGGCTTGAAAATGCCGACTGGGCAGAACCGCCCAGTAACAGGTGCACTCGTGAGTGGTAAAGCCGTTAAGGTATCCTCCCAACTCGTGAAGCGAGCGGGCCAGGGCTCCCTCACCCTGATCTCCCGAGGACTTGAAGAGCAGATGCTCGACGAAGTGCGAGATGCCGAGCTGCTCAGCAGGGTCGTCCACCGAGCCAACTCCAACCCAGAGGCCGACGCTCACCACCCTGGTGGGATAAACCTCCTTGACCAACACCCGAACTCCATTGGGCAGCTCGACCCGAACAACATCGGAAGCCAGGGTGGCAAATGGTATCTGCGACTCGTTGCTGCTCATGGCTGATTGCTTTGAGGTTTGAGCCCCGCTGGCGGCGCTCCTGCAGCTCGATTGACGTACCGCGGGGGGTACGCTATACTTTGGACGAATTTTCTGGGCGGGATGCTGCATAACTGCTTCGAAACGCGAGCCGTGTCCGCATCTGACGCCCGGTGAAATCAAAAACAGAATCATTGGCCAGCCAAGCAGAAGACACGCTCTTCTCACCCTGAAGCGAACGAGCGACAGAGGTTCAAGGCCTTGTCCCGACGACGGCCCGGCCGCCTGTCGGCGACTTGGTGCGAGCGGATCTTTTGTGACCGCTCGCTTTTCATTTTGGAAAGGGCAGAGGTGATCGTATTACCAAAGAACTGAGGGTCAACGAACAGATCCGCGCCCGAGAGGTCCGACTCATCGACGAGGCGGGCAACCAGCTCGGCATCATGTCTCCCCGCGAGGCCATGCGGATAGCCAAGGAAAAGGAACTTGACCTGGTGGAGGTTTCTCCCCATTCAAACCCACCGGTGTGTCGCTTTCTCGACTATGGTCGGTGGAAGTACGAGAACGCCAAGAAGGGACGGGAGTCCAAAGCCAAGCGCAAAGGAGCTGAGCTGCGCGAGGTCAAGCTGCGCCCCAAGATTGACGAGCATGACTACATGGTCAAGAGCAGAATGGTGCAGCGCCTCCTGGAAGAGGGAGACAAGGTCAAGGTCACAATGATGTTTCGCGGTCGCGAGGTGGTCCACGCCCACATCGCGCTCAAACTTCTGGAGAAGGTCTTCAACGACGCGATTGAATTGGCCGTAATCGAGAAGAAGCCCACTCTGGAGGGCCGCAACATGACGATGATCCTGGCACCAAAGACGGACAACTGACGGTCACCCTCCCCGAACAATTTGAGCCCCGATTGAGGAAAGGAGTTGCTATGCCCAAAATCCGTACTCGCAAGTCGGTCGCCAAACGCATCCGCGTGACCGGCAGCGGAAAAGTCAAGCGAATGCGCGAGTTCTCCGGATGTCACCACATTCGTGAGAAGAAGTCGCCCAAGCGGACCCGCAAATTCCGCAAGACCACCCTGGCCAGCCCTTCGGACGTCAAGCGTCTGATGGTCCAGGTCCCTTACGCCTTCTAGTTCGAGAACAGGAGAGTCACCATGCCCAGAGTCAAGCGAGGGGTCAACTCCCTCAAAAAGCGTCGCACCCTGATGAAGGCGGTCAAGGGGATGCGGGGAGCTCGTAGCCGCCGCGTCAGTTGTGCCCAGGAAGCCATCCTGCACGCGCTGTCCTATGCCTACCGGGACCGTCGAACCAAGAAGCGCGACTTCCGCAAGCTATGGATCGCTCGAATCAACGCAGCCGCACGCTCCAACGGCCTATCCTACAGCCGCATGATGAGCGGATTGAAGCAAGCCGGTGTGGCCGTCAACCGCAAAATCCTGGCAGAATTGGCCGTTCAGGATCAGCAAGCTTTCGCACGCTTCGCCGACGTGGCCCGCAAGGGGCTGGAGAGCGCAGTTAAAGCCTGACCCGCCACCCTTTCCGGCACATCATCCCGCTCCCTGGTGAGCGGATTCTCTGGACTGACGGCCTCGGCTCCGAGGCCGTCAGTCATGCACCGAGCATCCACCGGGTGCTCGGTGCTGTTTTGGAGATGGAGCCTGGCCATCCGCTGGTCGATCTGTTGCTTGAGCAGGGTTACCTGTTGGCCCGCCCGCTCCCAGGCCCCCTCCGCGAAGAACGATCGGCAGGCTGGCTGGCGGCCCCTGTCCGGCTGCCCTGGCTTCGAAATCTTGCCGAGCAGGGCGTGCTTTGCGAGCGGCTCGACCTTGAGACTCTGGCCCGCGGTCAGGGGTTGATCGGCTGGGTGGGAGACGCCCGCCAGGCCTGGTTCTATCAGCCCCGCGAGCACGATCCCTGCCTGGAATGCCTGTTAGGACGTTGGCGACAGGGACTTGGGCCTCTTGAAATCTGGCCTCACCTGCCTCTGGCCTTCGAGCCACTTGCCGAGGAGCGCCTCAAAGAGCTGGCCCGGGCAGCCGTGAACCGGCCCGGCCAGGTGCAGCTTCAGGAAGGTGAACGCCACCGAAGCCTGACCTTTCTCCCGCTGCCCGGGTGCCGGCGCTGCGTCCCGACAAAGTCCCCGTCTGCTCGAAGCTGGCGGGGGCATCGTCTGGCCATCGTCAAGTCGGTGCAGCGCTGGCCCTGCAGCCAGCCCCCCGTCTACGAAGCCCGCCTGTACCCGGGACCCGTAACCGGTCTCGTCCCCTTCCCGGCAGCCGCCGGATGCGCGACCGAACCCCGCCGGGCGCGCCGCGCAGCTCTGGCGGAAGCCCTGGAGCGCTATTCGGCCGCCTGCTTGCCGCCGGACGTTGGGCTTGCTCAAGCCGACGAACACGAGCTGTGGCGATCCCCCTTCTCGAGCGAGCAGTTGGCCCGTCCCGGATTTGGCTACTCCAGGCCCGGATCCGAGCCCCAGCTGGCCCTGAGCGTTCGTCAGGTGGGCACCCGCCAGCGGATGTTGGCTCCTCTTGCCCGGGTGATGCTCACTCCACGCCCCCCGACTCCCCATCTCTACCCTTGCCTGTCCCACGGCCTGGCTGCCGGTACCAGCCTCCGGCGTGCTCTGCACCGTGCCATTTTGGAGCTTCGCGAACGCCACGCCGTCGCTCGTTTCTGGCTCTACGGCGAGGGACAGGCACTCGGGTCCGAGCTGTGGGCAATCCACGAGACGGTAGTGGCCCTGGTACGCGACGACCAGGGCCGACCGGCTTTCGGCTCGGCTGCCGGCCCTCGAGCGCTGGAGCGGGCTCGCTGCGAAGCGCTTCACAATCTGGCCTGGCTGCAGCGCGCCAGCCTCCCTCGTCCCGCTGAGCTCCCCCAAAGCTACTCCGAGCATCTGGCCTACTACTGGCACTACCCCGAGCGGTTGCTCCTGCCCACTCTGCAAACCCCCTCCGCGCTGCCGAGCTGCTCTCTTTACTGGCGCGAGCTGACCCCTCCCGACGTGGCCGCCATCGGACTTCGGGTGGTAAGGGTCATCGCGCCGGACCTCCTCTATCCCCCGCCCTCCCACGACGAGTGGCCCCGTGGGGAAAGTCCGCCCCTGCCCCATCCCTTCGGGTAAACTTGCGCAAGAGCAAAGCTTAACAGCGTTCATCAACCGTTCATCAGTGTCACAAAATCTTAACATTCCTGAACGGTCCAAACACCGTTCCTGGTGCTAAAGTCTTGGATAAGACAACTATCATCGGAGGCTCCAGCCATGAGTTCCAACACCGTCAAGCCGAAGACCACGACGAGCGCCCCTTCCAAATCCAAATCCACCTCACCCCCGCCCAAGAAGCAGGAAACTCCCAAGTCCACTGAGACCAGCAAAAGCAAAGGGATCAACGAAACCGACAAGGTCGACGTTTCCAAGCCGGGCGAGGGCAAGAAGACCGAGCCCGGCGACAAGGCAGACAAGGGCAAGAAACCAGGCGAAGAGAAGCCGGGCGAAGGCGACAAGGGCGGCGAGATCGACAAGATGCGCGGTGAGGTGGAAGACCTCAAGAAGCTGCTCGAGGAAATGGGCAAAAAGAAGCCCGGCGAAGAGGAAAAGCCCAAGGAAGGCGAGCAGCCCTCCGGTGGCTGCTGCGGCGGCGGCAAGGAAGCGGGCGGACCCCAGGATGGCCAGAAAGGCCAGGGGGACTGGAACGATGTTCTGACCCAGGACTTGATGCAAGTGAAAGCCGAGAAGCTGGGCGGAATGGCCCAGAACCTGGGCAATCCCCAGCAGGGACAGCCTCCCGGCGGTGGGCAGCCCAAGGGTAAGGGTGGCGCCCAGCAGGTTCCCGGACTGGGTGGCAAGGGCGCTCCCAACCCACTGGCGGGCGGAAAGCCGGGCCAGGGCATTCCTGGCGGAGCCAAGGCCAAGCTGATGCAAGATTACACCCAGGCCAAGCAGAGCCAGGCCCAGCTACGTCCCGAGATTGAACAGATGGTTCTGCAAGAGCTCGGAATCCAGCAAGCCGGAGGTGCTCAGCAGCAGCAGCCCTTCGGGGCCCAGCCTTTCGGAGGGGCCCAGCCTCCTCAACAGTTTGGCGGCCTGGGCGTCTGAGCCCGTCTGACAGGCCTCGGCAAAGGGCCCGCCCGATGGCGGGCCCTTCTTGCTTGGGCAGGAGGTTGGTCGGGGGAAGTGAAGCGCCCCAGGCATGCTCGAGCCCCGTCTCTGGGTATCCAGTCTTTGTCAGCTCGATTTCGAAGCGCTGGCCGCGCTTGGCATCAGCTACTACTGCCTGGACGTGGACAACACCCTGGCCCGGCAGGACGACTGGGACCCCTATCCGGGCGTCATGGAGCACCTGGAGCAGGCTCGGTACCGGGGCCACCTGCGGGATGCCTGCCTGATCTCCAACGTGATCTTCGGCCCGCGACGACTGGCGCGACTGCGTCATCTGGGGCGGTTGCTGGGCATCGAGCACGTCTACGGGGCTCATTTATGGGACCGAAAACCCGGTCCGCGCGCCTTCCGATGGGCACTGGCGCGCATGGGCTCGGAGCCCGCATCCACGGCCATGGTGGGCGATCAGCTCTACACGGACATTTTGGGGGGAAACCGCCTGGGTCTTTTCACAGTGCTGGTCGACCCGCTGGGGGAAGACCATTGGACCACGCGCCTTCTGGGTCGAAGACGACGTCAGAATCGTCTCCTGAGCCAGATGGGCATCACACGAGCTACGGGAGGATAGGCCGCCAATGCGGATGGTACAATGCGTCAAACTAAAGGAAGAGTTGCCGGGGCTACCCTCCCCGCCCATTCCTGGCCCGCTGGGAGAGAAAGTCTATGAGAACATCTCGGCCCAGGCCTGGAAAATGTTCGAGGAGTACTTCTTGATGGTGATCAACGAAAACCGACTGGACATGATCGACGAGAATACCGATGAGATTTTCTTCCAGCAGGTCGAGGCCTTCCTGTTCACCGATACCGCCAAACCGCCCGAGGGCTACGTTCCCAAGACTTGAGCCAGCCCGAGCCGCTGACCCCGGAGGACGAAGAGGAGCTTTATGAGCTGCGCTCCAGAGTCGTGCGCTACATGCGCGAGGAGGACGTTCTTCGCTACGGCCAGATCGGCTATAAGCTGACTGTGCTCAAGACGCTGCTGGAGAACGGGGTTCACGACCCGGAGACCCTGCGCGGCATGGGGGCCGTCTTTGGAGACGCCTTCATCACTACCTTTGAGCTTGAGTGGGTCAAGGTGCACGGGGAATTTGCCCTGCATAAGCGAGGAACTGGCTTTACCATGTATCCGTTGCCCCTGATCGGACCGGGGGTGGATGTGTATGAGCTTTTCGGTCTGCTCGCGGGAGGACTGGAAGAGCTAGAGTCCTAGATACATCTGCCCGCTCTGCAGGGCAGGCAGGTGGTTGGCCTGCTGAAAGTGCTCCTCGCAGGCAGCCGCTACGCGGCCGGCCCGATCCTTCTTATCGGGGGCCAGGAACACGTAGAACTTCCACAGGTCAGGATGCTTCTCACGCAGCACCTCGATGTCGGAAAGCTTGAGATCGCTCAAGGGGCGTGGCTTGCCTTCGCCCACTTGCACCCGCAACTCGGCCTCCTTGAGCTGCATCTTCAGGGCCGGGCAGTAGACGATCAGCTCGCCTGGAGCCAGCCGCAGCTTGCGAGCTAGATGCTCCTCGGCTGCCCGTCGGGCCGCGGCCGAAAAATGATACTGCTGGACGAACCAGCCCACCCGTTCCTCACCGATGCGCCGCGTCAGCACATAAACCCGTTTGTAAAGGCGACGTGAAGCCAGGTGAGCCAGCAACCGGTCAACCTCGCTCACCGAGGCGTAGCGTGTTTCGAGCAGGGCCAGCAGGCGCTCGTCGGTTAGCCGCGACAACTCGTCCAGAGTCAGGCCCTCCCCGACGGCAGCCTCCACCGCCCGGCAGATCATGGCTCCCGAGGCCACCTTGGTGTGGTGAAAGTAGACCCGCTCGGAGAGGAAGTAACGCAAGCGCAAAAGATGGACAACTTCGCTGAGCACATCCTGGCGAATCAGCCCGCCTTTTTGAGCATCCAGGTAGAGCCCACGCTCATCCATGCGGAAACTACGAAAGATGCGCTCGTCGTAGCGCTGGCTCAGACCACAAAAGTAAGCGTCCCGAGCCAGGTAATCGAGCAGGTCGGCTCCCACGGTACCGCTCACCAGCTCACAGAGGAAAGGCTCGGCCTGCCCAACCAGAATCTCCCGCACCGGCTCGAGCAGGTCCAACCTCCTCAGAGCCTTACCCAGCTCTCCCCGAGGCAGCTGGGCGCGAATGCGCTCCGGGGTGTCGTGACGAGGAAAGACCCGGCGCTCATCCTCCAGGGTATGACCAAAGGGGATGTGGGTCAGATCGTGCAGAAGGGCGGCCGCCTCTACCGCCAGACGCTGGTGCGGAGTCAGGACTTGGCCCTGAAACTCCTCCACGGCGGCCAGCAGTCGTCGACACAGCCAGGCCGTGCCCAGACTGTGCTCAAATCGGGTGTGGACAGCCCCCGGATAGACCAGGTAGGCCGTACCCAGCTGGCGCACCCCTCGCAGGCGCTGCACCTCGCGCGTGTCCAGCAGCTCTACCAGGGGCTGCGACAGACGCACGTCACCGTGGACCGGATCTCGAAAGACCTTCTCAGCTCGCTCTGAGGTCAGTCTTCCTCGTCCTCGTCATCAGAAGGGGTCCAGACGAACTTGTGGGTATCGGTGACGTGGATCGCCTCGAGCTCGGCCGAGACGTCCTCGACCTCGGTCTCGTCCATAATCGCCTCAGCGCCGGCCGCCTCGAGCTGTTGCAGCACCTTCTTGCTGAGCTTGAAAGTGGGTTTTTCGCCAAAAGCTTCGTCCCACTGGCTGCGGTCGAGCTTCAAAACCAGGACTCCGCCACACTCCATACAATGGTAGCGCAGACCCTTGGGACCAAAGCCCGAGAGCTTCATGTCCTTGAGCTGGCAGCGGTGGTCGAACAGCTGGCCCTGAGTTTTGACTTTCATAGCCAGCCCTTTTGCTCAGTAGCGAGCGAGGTCCTTCATGGCCTGCTGCAAGCCCTCCACCTGAGGCAGGATCAAGTCCTCCAGGCTGGGGGCGTAGGAAACAAAGCTGTCGTAGGCGCCCACCCGGCGGACCGGTCCGTCGAGAGACTCGAACAACTCATCGCTAATCCGGGCCGCGATTTCCGCACCGAAGCCGAAACTGAGGCAATCCTCATGAGCCACCAGCGCCTTGCTGGTCTTCTGCACCGAGCGTTTGATTGCTTCCCAGTCATAGGGAGCCAGGGTGCGCAGATCCAGGATCTCCACCTCGATCCCCTCCTGG
>CAYYHB010000007.1:0-49818 GCA_964471395.1 uncultured Burkholderiales bacterium
TTGCAAGGCGGACCAGTGTCAGATTCTACGGGTTTGTTACCCTTTCGTCAAGAGGGCTTACAGGTAGGCCTCGTCGCCCTCGTGCAGAGGATAGTTGCCGCGCGGGGCTTCACCGGCGGCCACATACTCCTTGAATGACTTCACCGGCTGCCCGTTGCGGGTCTGCATGCTGATGCAATGCGGGACCGGACAGACCAGGCTGCACAGGTTGCAGCCCACGCAGGTGGCCTCGTCGATGCGGGGCACGCGCGAGCCCTCCACCAGGCGAATGCTCTGGTGGGCGGCGTCCTCGCAGGCAATGTAGCACAGCTGACAGCCGATGCAGCGGTCGGGCTCGATGTGGGCTACGATGCGGTAGTTGAGGTCGAGCTCGCCCCAGTCGCGCATGCGGTTGGAAGCCAGACCCCGGAAGTCGGCGATGGTCTTGAAGCCCTTGGAGTCCATCCAGCGGCTGAGGCCGTCGATCAGATCCCCCACCATGCGAAAGCCGTACTTCATGGCCGCGGTGCAGACCTGCACGCTGGTCGAGCCCATGGCGATGAACTCGGCTGCGTCCGACCAGCTCTCGATGCCGCCGATCCCCGAGATGGGGATCTTGAACTCGGGGTGGTGGGCCAGGCTGCCCACCATGTTCAGGGCGATCGGCTTGACGGCCGGGCCGCAGTAGCCTCCGTGAGCCGAGTGTCCATGCACGTTCGGGTTGGGCACCAGGCTGTCAAGATTGACCCCGGTCACCGAGTTGATGGTGTTGATCAGCGCCACCCCGTCGGCCCCGCCCCGCTGGGCCGCCAGGCCCGGGTAGACCACGTCGGCCACGTTGGGGGTCAACTTGACCAGCACCGGAATCCGGGCTGCTTCTTTGACCCACTCGGTGATCTGGCAGGTGTACTCGGGCACCTGGCCCACCGCCGAGCCCATGCCTCGCTCGGACATGCCGTGGGGACAGCCGAAGTTGAGCTCGATGCCGTCGGCCCCGGTGTCGTTGACGCGCTTGACGATGTCGTGCCACTTCTCGCGGCTCGACTCGACCATCAGCGAGGCCACCACGGCCCGGTCCGGCCAGCGTTCTTTGACCTCGCGGATCTCCTTGAGGTTGACCTCGATCGGACGATCGGTGATCAGCTCGATGTTGTTCAGGCCCATCACCCGCTGGCCCTTGTATCCCAGGGCTCCGTAACGAGAGTTCACGTTCACGATGGGATCGCCGATGGTCTTCCAGACCACCCCGCCCCAGCCGGCCTCGAAAGCGCGGTCGGCCTGGTAACCGGTGTTGGTGGGCGGCCCCGAGGCCAGCCAGAACGGATTGGGCGAGCGAATGCCGGCCATGTTGATGGACAGATCAGCCATGATCTCAGGCCCCCTTCCCATTGAGATAGGCGTGGATGAAGCGGGCGGCATCGCGCCCGTGGGCCACGGCGTTGACCACTTCCTTGCCCCCGTTGAGGCAGTCGCCCCCGGCGAAGTAGCGGGGGTTGCCGGTCTGGTAGCTCTCATTAACCACCACCTTGCCCGACTTGAGCACCAGCCCCTTGACCTGCGAGAGCAAGCTCTCCTGGCTCTCCTGCCCGGTGGCCTTGATGACCAGATCAGCCGGCATCTCGAACTCCGAGCCGGGAACCGGCACCGGGCGCGGCCGTCCGCTGGCGTCCGGCTCGCCGGGCTGCATCTTCTGGCAGCGAAGGCCGGTGACCTTGTCGCTGCCGAGCACGGCCACCGGATGGGTGAACCAGGCGAAGTCCACCCGGTCCTTGAGAGCCAGCTCATACTCGAACTCGTAGGCCGGCATCTCCTCGCGACCGCGTCGGTAGACGATGGTCACCTGCTCGGCTCCCAGCCGGGAGGCCTCGGTGGCGGCGTCGATGGCGGTGTTGCCCGCCCCCACGACCACGACCCGGCGGCCGACCTTCATCTCGTGGTAGGGCTTGCTGCGCAGCTCCTCGATCCACTCGGTGGCTCCCACGACCCCGGGAAGGTCCTCGCCGGGGATCTGGAGCTCTCTGGAGCTACCCAGACCGACACCCAGGAAGATGGCTGCGAACTCTTTCTCCAGCTCCTCCAGGGTCACGTCCCGGCCCACCCGCACCCCCGCTTTGAGCGTGAAGCCGGCCGTCTTGCGCAGGTATTCCACCTCGTCTCTGGCTTCCTGATTGGTCATCTTGTAGGGGGCGATGCCATAGCGGTTCAGGCCCCCCGGCTCGGGCTTGTCGTCAAAAACCACCACCCGATACCCGAGCAGTCCCAGCTCGGTGGCCGCCGCAAGTCCCGCCGGGCCAGCTCCCACCACGGCCACGGAACGCCCGTTGGAGGGAGCGGGTGGGCCAAGAACCTTGATGTCGTGCTTCATGACGTGGTCGGTGGCGTAGCGCTGGAGCCGACCGATGTCGATGGCGGGCATACCCATGTGGTGCATTACGCACATGCCCTCGCACAGCACCTCGGTGGGGCACACTCGAGCGCAACTCGCGCCCAGCGCGTTGGCCTCCAGGATGGTGCGCGCCGCCCCGGCCACATTGCGGGTTCCGATGCGACGGATGAACTCGGGCACGTCGATGTGGGTGGGACAGGCCTGCATGCAGGGGGCCTCATAGCAGTAGAGGCAGCGGTTGGCCTCCACGATGGCATACTCGTCGGAAAGAGGGGGCTTGATGTCGGCGAATTGCGCCTCCGGGTCGTGGGTTCGGCGATCCAGATCCTGCTCCAGCATGCTGACCTCCTTCCATGGTGGACGGGGTCTCTTCGGCCCTGACGGGCCCTGTGCCTTCGTGGTCAGGTCCGGCTGTTTCTCAGTGACACGAGTTGTCGTTCATCCTCAGGATCTCGGCTGGAAGCCCACCAATCCCAGTCGGTGTTTCGCGTGGGGGCCCAACGGGCAATCAGGACTCAACCGACCCAGGGCCTGCGCGGAGGGTTTCTAACCCTTCAACCAGAAGCCGCTCCTTGTGCGACGCCTGCAACCTTCCCGACGAGACTTTCTCAAGCTCACCGGCAGTGCGCTCGGATGCGTCCTCCTGGGCTCATCCTCCGGATGCGGGGGATCGGGGAGCGGCGGGGGGAGTGGGGGGGTCGACCCCCTGCCCAACGGCTACGTTTTCTTCCGTCTCTACTCGCCCGGCGACCTGGGGCTGTTTCCCGAGGTGGCCCATCTCAGCCCCCAGGTGCTCATCGATGAGCGCGGAGGGGTCTACTTCTCGGGCCAGACGGCCGCGGGGGATTTTGGCTTCTACGCCCTCGCCCTCGACCTGAGCGCCGGCAGGCCCGCCATCGGCGACGCCCGCCGCATTCTGCTCGAAGGCACGGCCGGCCCCGACGGGCGCATCATCGACACCCTGACCAGCGTGGACGTCGACGACGACGGCGCGGTGGCCGGAGTACTGGCCTATGACCTCGAGCAGGCGCCGGCCGGCCAGAGTCCGGGCTCGGTGGTGACCGAGCGTGGCCAGGGCCTCGAGATCGTGATCGACTACGACGACGATCTGCCCGGTAACCAGGGCTCCTATGGGGGCGACTTCGGCGACATCGACATCGAGGACGGCGATATCATGGTCGTGAGCCGCTACGGGGGGGACGGCTTCTCGGCCGAGGGCCTGTTCTTCTTGCCCGGGGCCGTTCCGGCCCAAGCCCAGATCCTCCTCAACACCGGCCAGGAGATCCCCGAGGCCGATGGAGTCCTCGAGGGGATCGGTCTTGTCGACCTGGATGAGGACGGCTCCTACGTGGTGCAGGCCTTCGGCAGCGACCCTCTGAGCCCTCGCCAGGACGGTGCCTCGGGGAGCTTCCTGTTCCAGAGCAAGGTGTCCCGGCCTCGCGAGCAGGCTCGACTGATGTCAGTCTGCCCCTCGCTGCGGATGTCGCGCTCGGCCCGGGGCCGGGTGGATGTTCCCGCCGTGGGCGACAACCTCTACGGCCCGCGCATCGGCGGCCAGGGGATTACCTGCTTTCTGACCCAACTGGGCGAGGACCAGACCCTCTACCGGGGCTCCACCCCTATCGCCCACACCGGCGGGCTCTCCCCCGGCGGCTCGCCCATCCGCACCATCATCCCGGGAGTGGTCAACGGCGGCGGGCTGACCTTCTTCCAACTCTTCACCGAGCAGGGCCTCGAGCTGTGCGCCCTCGATGAAGCCGGTCCGGTTCTCCTCTTGCAGCGTGGAGACAGCCTGGACGGCAAGGTGCTCGAGTCGGTGGCACTGGGGTTTCACAACAGCCAGGCCGACAACCACGGCCGCATCGTTTGTTATGGTGAGTTCGCCGACGGCCAGGAGGCATTGCTCCTGGGCCTGCCGATCTAGAAGGAGCCTCTATGCCCCAGATTAACGACACCGTTCTGGCCACGTCCTTGCCGGTGCCAGACATCTGCAAGGGCTTCGCGCTCTTCCCCACGATCTCCAACGTGCGGGCCGGGATCAGCATCAACCAGTCCCAGAACAAGCTCATCGAGCTCAAGCCCACGGCGTTCGTCGCGTGGCGCATCTCGCTGGACGCCGGCATCACCATCCTGGCGGGCCTGTGCGGACCCGCCTATGCCACGATCCTTCACTTCAAGGACATCGTTTACGACAACACCGGCCTGGAGATGACGCTCGACTCCGACATCACCGATGCCGGTCTGATTTTCGGGTTGAGCCTCTCAATCAATTTCTCCATCACCGTGGATACCCTCAGCATGCGCTGGATCGATGACGGCTGGAACAGCCGCCTGGTCTCCGAATGGAAGGCCTCCACAAACACGGGCTTTAACATCACCTTCGACCTGCTGGCCATCTTGCTCGAGATTATCCTCGGCAAGCTGGGCAAGGCCGGGCATAAAATCGCCAAGGTACCCGAGGTCTTCCAGGCCGTGGGCGGCTCGTTCTCGATCTACGGCTCGGAAGAGGACGTGATCGCTGCAGGCAAAGGCTCCTACACCGTCAGCCCTCAGCTGGACCTGCCCATCAACATCATCGGCCTGCTCAAGAAGTTCGCAGTCGTCAAGGCCGTGGTGGATGGCCTGGAGAAGCTCAGCATCTATCTCGCGGTAGGGCCGATCTTCAGCCTGCTGATCCCGGTCGACTACAAGATCGTCGGCTACCAGGTCGACGGCGCCAGCTACAGCCCGGTAACCTGGGGAGAAGACGGTGTCACCCGAGCCACCTACTCCTCGGGCGCGGTTCCCGCGGCGGCCAGCCAGTTGGGCGTGCGCATCGAGCACGTGGCTGCCCGGCGTTTCGGTCTCAAAGTTGGCTTATTCTTCGACTTCAGCTTCCTCAAGGTGCTGAGCCTGAACAAGCAGGTCACCGTGGACATGCCCGACCTGCTCAAGTTCGGGCCCAAGTTCACCCCCATCACCAACACGCTCTCCAACAAGGCCGGCAGCCAGACGCTGGGCTTCGACCCGCTGCGTCTAGACACCGACGAGGAGGAGTACGAGGTCGTCTTCGCGTGACCACCCGGCTCGAGATCACCTCGGCGAAAGACCTGATCGCCGCCCTCGAGAGCCCCGACCTGGGCCTTCGCATGGCCATCCAGCGCACGCTGGCAAAGTCTCCCGAGAAAGCGCTGAGCTACGGCGCGTACCAGGGGCGCGACTGCGTTGACGTGCTGGTGGGTCAGGGGCGCGACGGCAACTCGTCCCTGGCGCTTATGGCCTGCGCCACCCTGTCGGCCGTGAGCGATCCGCGCGTGACCGAGTTCTTCCTCGAGCGGCTCGAGCACGGCTCCACCCAGGCTCTGACCGCAGCCGCGGCCTATCTCAGCATGAACGCTTTCGAGCGCCCGCGTGCCTACTCCGCGTTGATGGGCAACACCTCTCTGCTGCGGTCGCGTTACGCGGCCCGGGTCCTGGGCCCGCCCCATCCCGAGGATCCGCGCGCGGTGGCCCTGCGCCTGGCCATTCTGGACCCTGATTCCACCCTGCCCCCTCGCTCGGGCATCTGGGAGCCGTTGTGGGAGGCCGAGTTGGAGGGAATCTGCGCAGCCGATGCTCGGGCCGGTCTGGGCCTCCAGGAGGTTGCCGGTGAGCGAGCCATCCCTATCCCTCCGCAGCGCAGCAGAGACGACTTGCTGGCCGCTCTCGAAGACCCCGACTGGCGCACGCGGGCCCGTGCCGCGGACGCTCTGATCGCTCTGGGTGAAGCCGATTCGGTCAAGCCCCTGGTGGGTCACGAGCAGATTGCCGTGCGGGCGGCCGCGGTGCAGGTCTTGATGGCCCTGGGAGAGCACCAATGGCTGGAAGAAGCGCTTCTCGCAACCTGAAGCTGCAGGATGCCGCCGCTCTCTTCGAAGCCCTGCGCGGTCCCTCGATCAAGCTGCGCGAAGCCGTGCTGCGAGCCGTCGAGCGAGACCCCGCGGGAGCGCTCGGCCTGGGCACAATGCAGGGCTGGGACGTGGTTGACGAGTTGGTCCACCAGTCCTACCAGAGCTGCTCGGTGCCCTACTATCGAGCCCTGATGCGAGCACTGAGCGCCTTCGACGACCCGCGCGTGGAAGCGCTCTTTGCCAAGGTGGCGCAGCAGGCGTCGGACCCCGACATCCTGGCGCTGGTGGCCAGGATCAGAGCCGGCGGCACCGCCGACGAGGAGCCTCGGGCGACGCCCGCCTCGGCGGAGTAGACCTCCTCGCCTTCGACGAAGGTGCGCAGCACGCGCACCTGGCCGATCTGGTCAGGGGCCACCTCGAAAAGGTTCCGCTCCAGCACCACCAGGTCAGCCAGCTTGCCCACCTCCAGCGAGCCCGTCTGCTCTTCCTGCAGCTGCGCGAAAGCGTGTACGCCGCCAGCACCTGGTCAAGGGTCAGGAGCTGCTCCGGAAGCCAGGCCTCTCCCGGGCCAGCGTTCAGGGCCCTGCGCGTCACGCCGACCTGGACTCCCTCCAGGGGGCCAGACCGGACACCGGCCAGTCGCTGCCGCCGGCAAGAATGGCCAGAAGGGGGTGCAGAGCGAGGGCGGAGTTCCACCGGGTTGTTGAGATACCGGGGCTACGAGGCGCGCTAGAGAATGAACCGGGACAGGTCCTGATCTTTGAGCACCTCCGCCAGCTGCGAGCGCACGTAGCTCGCGTCCACCAGCAGGGTCTTGTCGGTGCGATCGGGGGCGTCGAAGCTGACGTCCTCCAGCACGCGCTCCAAGATGGTGTGCAGGCGACGAGCGCCGATGTTCTCGGCCTGCTCGTTGACCTGCTGGGCGATCTTGGCCAGCTCGTCCAGGCCGTCCTCACTGAAGGTCAGCTCCACCCCCTCGGTGGCAAGAAGGGCCCGGTACTGGCGGGTGAGGGAGTTCTCGGGCTCGGTCAGGATGCGCCGGAAGTCGGCGCCGCTCAGGCTCTCGAGCTCGACGCGAATGGGGAATCGGCCCTGCAGCTCGGGGATGAGATCGGAGGGCTTGCTCATGTGGAAGGCCCCGGCGGCGATGAACAGGATGTGGTCGGTTTTGACCGGCCCGTGCTTGGTAACCACCGTTGAGCCTTCGATGATGGGCAGGATGTCGCGCTGCACGCCCTCGCGGGACACGTCGGGGCCGCTGCCGGACTTCTCGCGACCGGCGATCTTGTCCACCTCGTCGATAAACACGATGCCCCGTCGCTCTACCCGGGCCACGGCCTCGCGCTTGACCTCGTCAAGATCGATCAGGCGGCGAGCCTCTTCCATGGAAAGCAGCTTGCGGGCGTCCTTCACTTTGACGTTGCGGGCCTTCTTGCGCTTGGGCAGAAGGCCGCCCAGCACGTCCTGGAAGTTGATGCCCATCTCCTCCAGGCCAAGATTGGAGAAGACCTGGACCTCCGAGCCCACGCTTTCCTCCACCTCGATCTCGACGTACTGATCGTCAAGCTCGCCCCGCAGCAGGCGCTCGCGCATCTCCTCGCGCTCCTGGTCAAGATCGTCGGAGGGCGGCTCGGGCTCGGGGGCGGGCGGAGGGCGCATGCCGGCCCCGAAGAGGGCCTGAAACGGGTTGACCATGGCGGGGGCGCTGGATTTGCTCGGCTTGATCAAAGCCACCAGGCGTTCCACTGCCAGCTCGTCAGCGCGCTCCTTGACCGACTCCACCCGCTCTTTCTCCACCATGCGCACGGCCACTTCGGCCAGGTCGCGGATCATCGAGTCCACGTCGCGGCCCACGTAGCCAACCTCGGTGAACTTGGTGGCCTCCACCTTGACGAAGGGCGCGTTGGCCAGCCGCGCCAGGCGGCGAGCGATCTCGGTCTTGCCCACGCCGGTGGGGCCGATCATCAGGATGTTCTTGGGTATCACCTCGTCGCGCAGGTTCTCCGGCAAGCGCTCGCGGCGAAAGCGGTTGCGCAGGGCCACGGCCACGGCCCTCTTGGCCGAGCGCTGGCCGATGATGTAGCGATCAAGCTCCTCTACCACCTCGCGGGGGGTGAGATCGGTGAAGACGGGCGGCTCCACGGCCGTCTCCCCGGGCATCGGTATCGGCGTCATGGCGAGGCGAACTCGATGCTGGTGATCTCCGCCTTTTCGAGTGTGCGGGTGCCGTCTTTGTCCTGGACTTCGATCTTGCGGGTCATCAGCAGTCCTTTGTAGGTATCTCCTTTGGCGGTGGTGAGTCGGTCGAGATCGAGCTGGCCGCCGATGTCGAGGCGCTTGATCTCTTGTTTCTTGAGCATCAAGCTGTTGCCTCCGGTTTCGAAACGAAACTCGGGCGTCAACACGACGCCCTCTACGGTTTCGCCGCCCACCGAGACGCGGTCCACGCCGGCAGAGGCGACCGCCAGAGGCGCCGGCGTAGCCGTAGCCGTGGCCACCGGCATGGGCGTGGCCCTGATCCGACCTCCGCTTCCCACCACGGGCGTGGCCGGGTTGCCGGTCACGAAGTCGTGCTTGGGTCCGGGCGGGTTGCCCACTTTGTCGTAGCCGCCCATGCCAGGCACCTCGTAGCCGGCCGAAAACTCCAGGATGTTGCACTGCAGACGCTCGCCGGAATAGGCCAGAGTCCACATCAGCGGCTTGAAGACGATCATGCCGCGCCCTTCGTGGCGCACCGCGCACAGGGCCGGAGAATCGTGGGCAAAACGAAGCAGAGGCACGGTGTCGGCCTCGACCATGACAGCCGGGTAGCGCTCGCCTTCCGGGTCTTTAAGCAGTGGCAGAAAGACGGTCGCCTCCCCCACCCCGGTCACCATGGGGTGCGAGCCGAATGCAAGGCCAACCGTCGCCAGGCCGTCATAGCCCCGCCCGCCCAGCTTGCCCGACTCGGGCTTGCCCCGAAACTGCTCTTTGCTGAGCTTGTAGTCCTTGAAGCCGAAGTATTTCTCGGCCAGGCGCGAGTCGTAGAGCCACAGGGTCTTGCCCTGGCGCACCCAGTCGACCAGAGCGACGGCGGTGGCCTCGGGCACCTCCTCCACCATGGACTGGAGGGCGATGACCCGCGTGTCGGGGTCATGCACGTAGCGCTGTACGTCGCCCACATTGGCTCCCTCGACCACCCGGATGCCCAGCTCGTCTTCCTTGTGATACTGCGAGCGAAGCGACTCGGCGATCTGGGCGGCGCCAGGCATGGCCAGGGTGGCCAGAATCAGACCAGCAACTGCAATTCTATTCAACATCGGGCGGTCTTTTCAGCGACCAGAGGCCAGTTCCTCTCGAATACGGGGCAAACGCACCCAGAAACGGCAGCCGCGGCCTTCTTCGCTCTCCAAACCGACCTGCCCGCCCATCTGGTCCACCAGGGTCCTGGTAATATAGAGCCCCAGGCCACTGCCCTGAACGCGCCAGTTCTTGCGGTCCTCCAGCCGACGGAAGCGCTCGAACACCGAGCCCTGCTTGTCTTTGGGAATTCCCGGACCGTCGTCTTGCACCCAGATCAAGGCATAGGAGCTCTCCACCTCGCTGGTGATGCGCACCTGTCCCCCCTGGGGAGAGTACTTGATGGCGTTCGAGACCAGGTTGTTGAGCACCTGATCGAGCTGGTCGCGGTCCGCCCGCACCTTGAGCTCGGGCTCGATCTCATAGCTGAGGTTGTGTTTGCGCGAGCCCACCTGGTGCAGGCTCACCACCCGACGGACAGCCGGCTCGAGGGGCACCTCCTCGAGGTGGGCGGTGTGCTGGCCGGCCTCATAGCGCGCCTGGTGAAGTAGATTGTCGAACATGCGGGTGACCCGGTCGATCTCGGAGTTGATCACCTCCAGGGCCTCGTGTCGGGTAGCCTCATCAAGCTTCTCGCCGTGGCGCAGAAGGGTGATGGCGTAGCCTTTCATGGCCGTCAAGGGCGTCTTGAGGTCGTGGGAGAGAGCGGCCGCGTAATCGGACTTCATCTGCTCGATGGCCTTCTTCTCGGTGATGTCGCGGAAGATCACCACGGCCCCGAGAAGATCGCCCCGGTCGACCACCACCGAGTAGGTCGAGCTGACGTAGCGGTTCTCTCCGGCGCGATTGCGGATCGTGCCCTCCACGGTGAGTCCGCTGTCCATCAGGCGCTGGTTGGCCAGAAGGCGCATCAAGGGGCAGTTCTCCTGGCAACTGGCCGCCTCCATGCCGGGAGCCTCGCAGTAGCGAGCCTGGAACACCTCGGCGCAGGTGCGTCCCACGGCCTGCTCGGCCGTCCAGCCAGTGATGGCTTCGGCGGCCGGATTGAAGCTGGTGATGCGCTTCTCCCAGTCGAGGGTGTAGACGCCGTCAGCCATGCTGTCGAGCACGGCCCGGGCCACCACGCGCTCGAGGTCGGCGGTGGAGACGAGCATGGCGTTTTCGAGAATGAGGGAAACCTGGTGAGCCATCAGGCGGGCCAGATCGAGCTCCTCGGGAGCATAGCTGCGCGTGGCCGGATCGCCGAGAAGGAGCATTCCCAGCACCTTGCCATCGAGCTCAAGAGGGATGGCAAGTAAGCTCTTGAGCCCCAGGCGGGTGAACAGCCGGCTGCGGTCGAGCCGGCCCAGGTCCTTGGAGGAAATGAAGAACTCACCGTCGCGCAGCACGCGCTTGCCGATGGAGCCGAGCTGGCGCGAAGGCACCACCGGGCCGATGCGCCGGGTCAACTCCTCCCCCCCGTAAATCCGCAAACGGCGCATCTCCTGAATGAGGATGGCCGAGAAACGGTGATCGAGCACGCTGGCGGCCCGCTCGGCCAGGCTGGGGAGAGCGCTGGCCAGGTGGGGGGTTGCCAGCATACTGGCGGCATACTGGTGCCAGGAGGCCAGTGCTTCGGTGCGGCGCTTGGTGGTCTCCAGGGTCGGGCGCAGGCGCGAGTTGCCCCGACGCTGGGTGGCCTGCAGCTCCTCGCTCAGCTTCTGCACCCGCAATCGCAGGGCCTCAGCCTCACGCTCGACCTCGATGCGCTGCAGACACAGCGAGACCTGCTCGATCAATCGGGCGGGAGGGGGCCCGGGAGCCTCCAACAGCATGGCCCCCCGCCCCAGCGGAAAAAAGTGGGCCGCCTGGGGATTGGGGAAGGGGCACAGTCCGTTGAGCTGGCTGGCGGTCAGATCGCCGGCCACTTCGGGAAGGTCGCCGCTGAGCCGTCGCCGGGTGGGGGCCGCCGTTCCCAGACAGGCGATCAGATCGTGGCTGTCATCGGGGCCGGTGGTAGGGAGCAGCACCCAGCCCCTGGCAGCTCCGGCCCGCAAACAGCAGGCCTCGAGGGCTTCTCCCAGGAGGCGGCTGGCCAGCTCGGGTAGACCGGGCCGAACCCACCTCATGCAGCAGCTCGGGACCAGTCTCCGGGACGCGTCTCGTGCTCTTGCAGCTCGCCCACGAACCCCCAGGTGAAGTGCTGATCGAGCCGCACCCGGGCCATCAGGCCGGTCAGGTCGCCCTCGGCCTCGAAATGAACCAGCCGACCGCAACGGGTGCGACCGGTGAAACGGCGGGCATCCTTCTTGCTCGGACCTTCCACCAGCACCTCCGCCACCCGCCCGAGACGGGCTGCGTTCAGGTCCATGCTGATGGAGTTCTGCAGCTCGATCAGGCGGTAGAGGCGATCCATGCGCTCGTCCTCGGGGACCTGATCTTTGAAGAGAGCCCCGGGCGTGCCCGGGCGCGGCGAGTATGCGAACATGAAAGCGCTGTCGAAGCGAGCCTGGCGCACCAGGTCGAGAGTGCGCTGGAACTGCTCCTCGGTCTCGCCCGGGAAGCCCACGATGATGTCGGTGCTCACGGCCAGACCCGGAATGGCCGCCCGCATGCGGCCCGCCAGGTCGAGAAACTCGACCCCGGTGTAGCCGCGCTTCATGCGCTTGAGCACCTGATCGTCGCCCGCCTGGAGCGGCAGATGGACGTGCTCGCACATGGCTGGATTGCCAGCCATGGCCTCGATCACGCGCTGGGTAAAATAGGCCGGATGGGGCGAGGTGAAGCGCAGACGGTCCAGACCGGGAGCGCCCCGCAGGCCGTCGATCAGGTCGGCGAAGTCGCTCCTGGGGTCGAGGTCGCGCCCGTAATCGTTGACGTTCTGGCCCAGGAGCAACACTTCGCGGTGGCCCTCGCGAGCCAGGCGGCGCACCTCGCTGACCACCTGTAGGACGGGTCGGCTCTTGAGCCGGCCGCGCACGTAGGGCACGATACAGAATGTGCACCACTGATCGCAGCCCATGGAGATCGTGACCATGGCCGAGAAGCGTCGGGTGGGGCGGGCCAACAGGTCGAAGGTATCGCCCTGCTTTTCCACCCGCACAAAACGGCCCTCGCCCGATTGCACTTTGAGCACCATCTCGGGCAGGTCGCGCACGTTATGGGTGCCAAGCACGAGATCGACCTGGGGGAAGCGGTTGAGGAACTCCTCGCCGTCCTTCTGGGCCAGACAGCCTACCACAGCCAGCACCTGGCGGGGGTGGTGGGTCTTGTAGCGCTTGAAGTCGCCCATGCGCCCGTAGACCTTCTGATCGGCATTGTCGCGGATGCAGCAGGTGTTGAATACGGCCACATCGGCCCGTTCCGCGTCCTCGGAGGCAGCCAGGCCCATACCCTCGAGCATCCATGCCAGAAGCTCGGAGTCATATTGATTCATCTGGCAGCCGTAGGTCTGCAGGTAGTAGGTTCCCAGGCGCGGGATGGTTGTTTCAGGCGCGGCCAACATCTCAGGCTGAACTATAGCGCCTGCTGCCTGGGGAACGCAAGTCTCAGACTCAGGGAGCCTCGGCCCGGGCAGCCTGCTTGTTGATCAGCTCGATCGCCTTCTGAAGCTGGGTGTCCTGCTTGACCTTGCCCACGAACCGGGGCTCCATCTTCAAGCTGACATCGGGCTCGATACCCTTCTTGTCGATGACTTTGCCCGATGGCGAGTAGAAACGAGCGATGGTCAACTTGAGCGCGGAGTCGTCGGGGAAGGGATAGAGTTGTTGCACCGAGCCCTTGCCGAAGGAGTGCGTGCCCACCAGGGTGGCCACCTTGTGGTCGCGTAGGGCACCCGCGGTGATCTCGCTGGCCGAGGCGGAATACTCGTTGATCAGCACCACCACGGGCACGTGCGGCCCGTCCCCCGAGATGCTGGAATTGTAGTCACGGCGCTTGCCGGTGCGGTTGACGGTATAGACGACCAGGCTGCCGCGACGGAGGAACTGCCCCACCACTCCCACGGCAGCGTCGATGTAGCCACCGCCGTTGTTGCGCAGGTCGATCACGATGCCTTTGGCGCCCTGCGAAAGCACGTTCTGCACACCCTGCTCGAGCTCTTTGGCCGTATCCTGACCGAACTGGCGCAGGCGCACATACCCGATCTGGTTGTCGAGCAGTTTGGAGGTCACCGAGACGACCTGGATCTCCTGGCGGGTCACGGTGAAGTCCTTCGGGGGAGCCCCCCGGCGCTTTATGGTCAGGACCACGTTGGTGCCCGGTTTGCCACGGATGGCTGCCTGGGCCATGTCGAGGGTGATGTTCGTGGTCGGCTTGCCGTCAATCTTCAGGATCTGATCGCCCGACTCGAGGCCCGCCTTGGCCGCGGGCGTGCCTTCGATGGGCTCGAAGACGGTCAGCTGGTTCTTCTGTTCACGGTCGAGCTCAATGTAGATGCCAATGCCGCCAAACCCGACCGCCTGCATCTGCTCTTGTAGCTTGCGATACTCTTCCGGGGTCATCAAAACCGAGTAGGGGTCCTTCAAGCCGTCGAGCATGCCGTAAATGGCGGCCAGGGTCAGCAGCCGCTCATCGACCTTGTTGCCGTAGAGGTCCACCAGCTGGACCAGAACGTTCTTGGACTTGTCCAGCCGCTTGAGGGCATCGGGCGAGACCTTGGCCTGCTTGAGCAGGTTGGCCACCTCGGCCTTCAGGCCGTTGAAGAGAGCGTCCTCGTTCACCTTCTCGACGTAGTTCTCGCGGATCTGCCAGTAGATGTTTCGAAAATACTCGGCATCCGGATCGAACCCCATCGAGTCAGGGCTCTTGAGCCACTTGGAGTAGTCGCGGGGCTCCAGCTCGAGATCCTTATCCTTGTTCTTGTCTTTCTTCGGGTCCTTGGGGGTCTGAGCCAGCGCAGGCGGCTGCTCGGCCTCGGCCGGCTTCTCGGCGGGTTCGGACACGAACGTGCCGGTCTGCTCGTCAGCCATGCTGTCGGGGTCGATCTTGACGACCATCGAATCGGTGGCCGGACTCACGCGGACGTCGAGCTGTGGTCCATCGAGTTGGGCCAGCGTCTGCTCGACAGCCGGGCTGGCCTGGCCAGACCGGCTCATCAGACCCCAGCCAAGTGCCAGCGTCGCCAGGAGCAACGCCAGCGCCGCGATTCCTATCAGTCCACCACGTCGCATCAAACCACCTCGATCAGGCAAAAGTGGGCATGTCGACCAGGCCGGAGCCGCAACATGCCGCGCAAAAACGACAACCAGTACCCTGGCAGTCGGCACAGGGAATTTTTTTCTTCCCTCGACAGCCAGGGCATTCCGAGCTCTGCTCGCCAGCGCACCGGGGGCAGGCGATCTCACCTGTCCCCCGGCAGGCCTCACAGGCCTTCCGGCCGGTACCCGAGCAGAACTTGCACAGAATCGTCGTCAATCGTCTTCTTCCTCGGTACGGGGGTCAATCAGGCCGTAGCCACGCTCGCGCTTATAGATCACGTTGATCCGGGCATTCGCGCTGTTGAGGAAGGTGAAGAAATTGTGCCCGTGGGCTTCGAGCTCTTTGATGGCCTCATCCACCGTCATGGGAGCGGCCTGAAAACGGTAAGTGTGCTCGATGCGCGGGGCGTAGGCGGGGCCATTCTTGGTGCCAGGTCGTTCACTTGGGCGCGTTTCACCGCTTCCCTCGTGGCTCTCGGTCGTCCGGCGGGCGATGGCTTTGCCTTTCTGCTTCTTGAGCTGGCGCTCGAGTTTCTCGAGCACCCGATCCACCGAGTTGTACATGTCCTTCGTGCGCTCTTCCCCGCGCATGTCGAACCCTTTGCCGTGCATCGTGACTTCGACGATGTGCCAGTTGCGCTCGGTGGTCATGGTGACGTCGGCGGAGAGAACCGAGGCATCGTGGCGGGCAACTTTGCCCACCCGCTCGGATGCGTAATTCTTGAGCGCTTCGGTGACATCGAAGTTCTTGCCTTTGACAGTGATCTGCACTCGCAAGCCTCCTTTTGGCAGGGGTGTGATGGGGAGACAGATCTCCCGACGGAGGTGTTTCCGCAATCCATTTTCGGGGCCGCTTTGCTCGACCCTGCCTGAGCAGGCAGCGACAATGTTCTCACCCCTTTGCCTGGAGCCTCAGTATCTTTGCGCTTCGTTGCTGGACCTAATCAGCTCGTCCCCGCGACGAACTTGCCGAGAGAGCAAAAATGTGTGGAACTCTCAAGTTCTTTCTGATACCATGACGCTACCGAAAAGTTCCCACCGATGCTCGAGTCGACTTGCCCAGAAATCTTCAGCTCGATCCCCGCCCTGCGCCTGGAGCTGAGTCCCCAGCTGGCCGCGTTTGGCGCTGACCTTGCGCGCCGATTCGAGGCCCTGGCGGACAGGCTGGCCCACGAGTGCCAGGCTCCGGTACCCGCTCCCGAAGCCGTCCAAGCCGCCTGGCTCAAGCCCAACACTTATCGAATCCTGGCCGGGGGGGGGCTGCGAGCGGTGGGGACGGCCTACCCGGGTCGACTCCTGGCCGTGGGCGACCTGCGCGGCCTGAAAGGCATCGCCGATCTGGATCCTATTCGAGCCCTGCCTGCCGCCTGGATCGACCGCCGCCAGCGACCGTCGGCCGAACGCCGGGGCGCGCTGCTCTCCGAACCGGCCGACCTGGTGCTGCGCCACGTCGAGCGCATCCTGCGCCAGGTGCTCAACGAGCGCGTCGCCATGAGCCGGGTCTTCCACCAGGTGGCGCGGCTGGCCAGCCGCAATCCCAACCTGGTTCAGCGGGCTACCCGCAGGGTGGGTCGAGAAGTGCTGCTGGTATCGCTGGCAAGTCTCGAAAGCGAAGCCATCGTCTGCAAGGATCTCGCTCCTCTTCTTGATCGCGTCGCCAGCGCCGCCCCCCTGCGCTGCACGGCGCTCGAATGCATTGAATGGTTGCGCAGCCGTTTGCGCAGCCAGATCTCCAGCGAATACGTCCAGCAGGGCGTCCTCGAATGTGTGACTCTCGAGCCAGAGCTCCAGCAGTGGCTCTGGTGTCGTGCCTGGCAGGGTCGCCTCAGCCTTCTAGACCCGCCCGTTCGGAAGATCCTGGCCTGTCTGCGCGCGCAGGGACGCCCCGTGACGCTGCTTGTCCTGCCCTATCTCAGGCCCGTTTTGAGCGCTCTCCTGCGGCCCTATCTCGATGGCTTGCGGGTGCTCAAAACGGACGAGCTCGAGCCGGGAACCCAGCTCTCGGTGCTGGCCAGCCTCCGGCTCGGGATCCGGCGCTGGCAGATTCCCTGGCTGCTCTGGAGACAGGGGAAACTGCGCCGCAAGGCCCTGCGCGAGCAGCTCGAAGACTACGCTCACCTCTCGCGCTCAAGCTCGAGACCGGTCCCCCGGGCCGAGACGCCCGAGCCCGAGATGGCGGTTCCCCTTCGTCTGTCGGGGGCACAGACCGCGGCGGTCTTCTTGCTCGAGTGTCCCACCTGGCTTTTGCGCGAGGTGCTCACGCGTCTGCCGGCCCGCGAGGTGCACCGTCTGGCTCAGGAAATGAGCCGTATGGGACGCCAGAGCCTGCTTTACCGCGATCAAGTCCTGGAGAGCTTTCCCGGGCTCAACGCCGACAACTCCGACCCGGTGGCCATCACGGCTCACCTGCGCCGTCTCCTGACGGGAAGCGTGGCCGGGCCGGTACGCGAACTGGCCATCTGTCTGCTGGCGCTAGGACCGACCTATGGGCCGGTCGCCCGCAAGGTCTTTGCCCGCTTGCCCACCGAGACGGCCGAGCTCGTTCGGGCCGAGGTGGCCGAGCTGCGTGGCCAGCAGAACCAGGCCATCCTGCCCAGCCTCAACCGCTTCGCAGCTTTCTATCGGGGCGAGCGCGCCCACCTGGGAGTGCTCACCGGCCCGGTCGTCAAAGACTGGCTGCATTCAGCGGTAGTGCGGGACCCGGCCGGGATGGCGAGAGCCTTGCTGACCACGTGGCTGACTCCCACGCTGGATGCTTACCGCCACTGGGCGGCTGCCGACCCGAGCCGGACTGCCCGCTGGCTGCTGCGCTGGTGGCAGCACGGCCCCACCGGGGCGCCCGAGCCGATCGGCCAGGCCCGTGCAGCCCTGCAATGCCTGGACGCAGAGGTAGCCCACATGCTGAGCGCTTATCTCAGCCAGGAAACCTGGGAAGATTTGACTCGAGGGCCGGCCGACGAAGATTGGCTATCCAGCGCCTCGCTCTGGCTGGCTTCGGGCACACGGGCCTTCAGTCAGGCCCGAAATTGATCGACCGCTCCTGTCGCCGCTGAACTGTCGACCGCTCCTGTCGTCGCTGAGCTGTCGACTCAGCGACCCCAGGCCTTCTTCACCTTGACGACGTAGCGCTGTGTTTCTGCAAAGGGCGGCACTCCACCGGCCCGCTCCACGTTGCCAGGACCGGCATTGTAAGCCGCGATGGCCAGAGTCCAGTCGCCGAAGCGATCCTTCATCTGGCGCAGGTATTTGGCGCCGGCCTCGATATTCTGCTCGGGATCGAAGCGGTCGCGGCAACCCAGGTGGTAGGCGGTTCCGGGCATCAACTGCATCAATCCCCCTGCTCCGGCGTTGGAGACGGCGTAGGGCTTGAAGGCCGACTCGACCTCAATGACGGCGCGAATCAGCATGGGATCGAGATCATACTTGCTCGCCTTGGCCAGAATGATGGGGGTGATGTCCACAGCCTCCACCACTTTGCGGGAGACTTCCTTGTAGCCCACCACCTTGTTCTGGGCAGGAGCGGCCGCGCCACGGCTGGCCAGCGAGCGGCGCTGGTGGCTGTAGATGGGCACTTTCACCTTGCGGCTCACCTGAACCTTGACCATGATGGGGGGAAGATCGCACTCCACCGCTTCGGCCTTGACCGGAGCGATCTTGGTGCGAATCAAGCCCAGATTCTCAAGCTCTTCAGTGGAGAGCCGGAACAGGCCAGCCGACTCCTCGGCCGGCACCAGACTGCCCGAGATCCCCTCGCCCGGCACTTCAGGCGATTGGGCGGCAGCGCCGGCCCATAACAAGCAGCTCAGCGTCAGAGCTACGAAGGTTCGATTGATCTTCATCGCAGGACCTCCCTCCGCCCTGAGGGACGGAACACATATTCTATCCCGACCTCCAGGGACTGTCAAACCGACGCGAGCAAGTCCAGTCAGGACGGGCTTTCTGGCGCTGGCCTGAAGGATGGAATCCGACGTAGAGCCCTCCAGCGTCGCAGAACCGACCAGCGAGCCAGCATCAGGAACGTCAGCGACAGCAGGTAGGCCGCCGGCAAGAACAAGTCAGCTTTGCTGATCCAGGCCACGTGCACCACCGCCAAGAAAGCCGCCAGGTAGGTGAGGCGGTGCAGTCGCTTCCAGTTCTTACCCAGCTTGCGCATCCAGGACCGGGTGGAAGTGACCGCCAGTGGCACCAGGATCAGGAACACCGCAAGTCCCACCAGGGCGTAAGGACGGTCGGGAATTACCTGGTCGAGCCAGCGGAGCTTGAAATTATAATCCACCAGGAAGCTGACTAGATGCAGACAGGCGTAGAAGAAAGCGTAAAGACCGAAGCGCCTACGCTGGGCCGCCAAGCGGCGCCAGCGCAGCCAGGTCAGAGCCGGAGTGCAGGCCAGGCCCAGGAACAGGAAAAAAAGCGCCGCGTGGCCAGTGCGGGCGGTAATGTCGTAGACCGGGTCGGTGAGGTAGCCCAGGGCCCAGTTTCCCACCAGCAATCCCAGCGGGAACAGGCAGAGCAGATCGATCGGTCTCAGAACCACCGCTTGAGGTCCATCCCCGCATAGAGACCAGCCACCTGCTCGGCGTAGCCGTTAAAAGGTAGAGTGGCACGGCGCCGGAACTCGCCCACGCGCCGCTCGCTCTTCTGGGCCCAGCGAGGGGTGGAAACGTCCGGATTCACGTTAGCGAAAAAGCCATAGTTCTTGGGGCTGGTCTTGACCCAAAAGGTGGTGGGCGGGTGCTCCACCAGGTCGATGCGGACGATGGCTTTGAGGCTCTTATAGCCGTACTTCCAGGGCACCACCAGGCGCAGGGGGGCACCGTTCTGGGCGGACAGGGGCCGGCCATAGAGCCCCGTGGCCAGCAAAGTGAGATCGTGCATCGCTTCATCGAGTCGTAATCCTTCGGTGTAGGGCCAGGGCAGTTTGCTCAAGAGGCCTCGCTGACCGGGCATCTGCTCGGGGCGTTGCAATGCCCTGAAACGCACGAACCTGGCGCTGGCCATGGGCTCGACCTGCTCGAGCAGACGACGCAGGGGGAACCCCTCCCAGGGGATGACCATAGACCAGCCCTCCACGCAGCGGTGGCGGTAGACGCGCTCCTCGGCGGGCAGCGCGAGCAACTCGTCCAGGGCGAAGGTGCGGGGTTTGTGGCACAGGCCGCCCACCCGCACGATCCATGGACGCAGCTGCAGCTTGCCGACCTTCTTGAAGACCTTCTCCTTGTCCTGACCGAACTCGTAGTAGTTGTTGTAGCGCAGGATGCGACGGAGCGGGGTGGCCGGGTTGCCCAGCTCGTCGGCGTAAGGGCCGATCAGCTTGCGGCTGCGCTGGTGAGCGTTGCTCGAAGCTGCTCCCAGCCCCAGGACCAGGGCCGTAGAAGCCAGCAAAAGCTCGCGGCGAGTGAGATAGAGCCCCTCGGGAGTGATGGCACTGGAGGGGAGTTTCATCTGGGGATTATACTTCGGGCGTTGCGAGCGTCCTGCCTCTTCTCACATCTATTGACCGCTCCTGTCGTCGCTGGCTATTGACCGCTCCTGTCGTCGCTGGAGATGGACCGCTCCTGTCGGCGCCGGAGACTGGCCGCCTTGCCCCCCCGACGCACTTTGACCAGCTCGGCCAGGATCGCCACCGCGATTTCTTCGGGAGTTTCGGCCCCGATGTCCAGCCCGATGGGAGCATGGATGCGAGCGAGCAGCTCCTGCGGAACTCCCTCCCGGGCCAGGTCGGCGAACACGGCGCCGGTGCGCCGGCGGCTGCCGATCATGCCCAGGTAGGCCCAGGGACGATAGAGCACGGCCCGCAAGCACTCCTCGTCGTGCTTGTGGCCCCGGGTGACCAGCACGATGTGGGTGCGACCGGTGACCTCGAGGCCCCCGAAGACCTCGGAAAAGGGGCGACAGATCACCCGGGCGGCCTCGGGGAACCAGCGCGGGTCGGCAAAAACCTCGCGGTCGTCCACCACGGTCACCTCGTAACCGCACATAGTGGCCATGCGGGTGAGCGGACGGGCGATGTGGCCAGCTCCGGCGATGATCAGCTCGGCCGGAGCCTCCAGCAGTTCGACGAAGACATCAAACCCGCCCACCGATTCCACCCGATGGCCCCTCCCGGGCAGCCGAGAGACGAGCTCGGCATCCAGTTCGGGGCTGCCCAGCGTACCGATCAGCTCGCCGCCGGACAGATACAGGAGGCGCTCGCCGGCCTGAGGATCGGTGGGGCGCGGAGACTTCCAGGCTGGCGGGCCGCTCGGGCCGAGGCGGGTCAAGACGGCCACCGTCCTTCCCTGCTCCAGGCCCCGGGTCAATCTCGCGACCAGTTGAGCCAGGTGCTTGTGCTCGGGACGCCACAGGTCCACCAGCACGTCCAACCTTCCTCCGCAAACCTTGCCGTCATCAGTGTCCAGGGCTTCGGTGAGATCGACATGCACCTCGCGGGTGCGGCCGTCCGAAAGCACCTCCTGGGCTTCCTGCCACACCTCGGCCTCGCCACAGCCGCCTCCGATGGTACCTGCGATTGAGCCGTCCGAATCGACCAGCATCTTGGCCCCCACCTCGCGAGGAGTGGAGCCCCAGGCCCGAACCACGGTGGCCATCGCCACCGGACGATTGGCCTCGAGTCTGCGCTCGAGCTCGAAGTAGAGCCGCTGCTCTTGAGGGGCGCCGTCGGCGTAACGCAAGTCAGGCCAGGGCAGGAGCCGGGATGGCCGGCGGAGGGCACTGCTCGTGCAGCCAGGACAGGAACTCTTCCGGCTCGGCGTCGGCCCACCGGGTCAGACGGCTCAGGTTCTCATCCAAGCTCGATCCCGCCTGTTTCTTGAGGTCGGCCGGCAGACGCGAGACGGCAAAGCGCACCACCGGCTTGATCAGATTGCGTCCGCTGCCCTTGATGGTGGAGCCGGCCTCGATGTAGCCCGAGCGGGTCTCGACGGGCATGGCCAACAGCAGACGCGAGGTCGTGCCGGGCGGCAACAGAGTCATCAGCACCCAGCCCCGCTGGGCCGCGCTCAACTGAGCGAAGCCGGTGGACACGGCCGCCAGCTCGCGCATGCGAATGAACTGCATCACCGCCACCAGCGGCGCCAGCAAACCGATGACTTGCCACCATTCCAGACGATCAAACATTAAAAATTCGGCTTGTCCTTGAGCACCAGGGGCTGCTCCATCAACTTCGGCTTGTCCGGATTGACGCCCTTGGCGATGGACAGGTAGTAGCACATCAGTTGGAGATAGACAAGGCTCACCAGCATCCGCGAGAGCTCGCTCAGACCAGATTTGAGCTCGACCACGAACTCGGAGCGGCGCATGGTCTGGGAGGCCTCTTCGCACACCACAAATCGGGGAGCGCGCGACTGGGAGATAAAAGTCAGGCACTCCTCCTCGAAACTACGCAGGGTATCGCTCACCAGGGCCACCACGAAATTCAGGTTGGTCAGGCCGCAGTGACTCCCGTGACGGTATTCGAGCGGTTGCTGGTATTCCCCGGGAATGCCCACCATCTCGCGCATCTTGAGGGCCCCCTCGGCGGCCAGGCCGAGGTAGGCGCCCGAGCCCAGGAAAACGGCGTGCTGGGGCTGGGGCTTGAGCTGGCCGATGCCGCGCACCCGATCGGCTACCGCCTTCGGATCGAGCATTTCCGGCACCCGGTTGACTTCGTGCAACAGGGCGTCGGCCTTGCCCTGGGCCAGGAAGCAGCCGAGCACGATGCTGGTCAGCAGCATGCAACTTGCGCTCTTGGTGGCGACGGGGCCAAACTCATCGCAGCCGTCGAGGCGGAAGGTCTGATCGCACAGGCTGCTGAGGGTGCCGTTGACGACCGAAAGCGCCATGGCTTTACAGGGCGGATTCATCTTGCGCAACTTCTCCACCGCCCACAAGGTCTCGGAGGTCTCTCCCAGGCGCGACATGGGTACCAGCAGCGTCTTGATGCGGGGATCGTAGGGGGGGCGATTGAGGTAGAGCATCTCGCTTGCAGAGAGAGGCACGGCGTTCAGCCCTGAGACGCGGTGGGTGACCCGGGCGGCGGTGAGGGCAACGTTATAGGCCGAGCCCGAGCCGAGAAAGACGACCTGTCCGAAGTTCTCGCCGCGCAGCCAGCCCTGGATCGCCTCGCGGCCGCTGGCCAGCCGATTCAGCGTCTCGCGCCAGAGGCGTGGCTGGTCGTTAATCTCGTTGTAGACGGCCTGTCCCTTTTGATAGAGCACTCTATCCTCCCCGCGCCACCTTGAGCTCCTGGTAGAGAGCCGTGGCGGTGCCGGCAAAGTAAAAATTCAAGATCTCCCGATAGTCCTTCCCTGACCGGGACTGGCCCAGTGCGCCCCACTGGCACATCCCCACGCCGTGTCCCCAGCCTTGCCCGAGAAAAGCAAAGCCGCCCGGCCGCTCCTCTACCTCGAACCGGGTGCTGTAGAGCGTCTTGCGCTGGCCCTCGGCGTTGGTTCCGAACAGAAGACGGCGCATGTCGTCGCCGCGAAGCTCGAGACCGGCCTCGTTCAAGCGCAGCCGGCGGACGCGTCCACTCGAGTCGCGCTCGGCCACGATCAGCCCGGTCAAAGGCTGAATCGGTTTCCTCAGCGAGCGCTCCAGCTCCTGCCCGAGCGCGTCAGCGGCGGCTTCGAGCTGCCAGCGATAAAGCGGTGAGGCCTGGCAGTAAGTGCAGGGGACGGACTTGAGGTAATCCACCGGCAGCCCTGCGAAAACCTGCTCTTTGTCGGCAGTGGCTCCCCCGCAGGTGGAGTGATAGAGCACGTGCTCGGCCAGTTGGCCCTGATAGGTGACCACTTCGCCCTCGGTCTCGCGCACGGCCCGGGTGGCCAGCTCCTGCTCGGCCGACTGTCCCCCGTAGACCTGGCTTCTATCGGTAGCCGAGAAGTCCCAGCGCTTGCCCGGACGCAGATGCGAGAGCGCGTAGGTGCGGGCCACGATGGCCTGGGCCTTGGTAGCCTCGAGCTCGTTGCAGGAGAGCTCTCGAGGCACCACGCCGCACAGGTAATCCTCAAGGGGCAGCCTGTTGACGACCTGGACCTTGCCGTTCTCGCGGAAGACCTCCAGCCGTCCGCGCCACTTCGGGTCGGCCGGCAGCTGTTCGTGGGCCGGGCCCTCGCGGGGCACGGGGTGGGAGACCAGCACACGCACCTCCAGCGGCTGGGAGGCGGCCGGCAAGAGCAGGAGCAAGCACAGGAGGATCAGCCGCACTGAGCCCTCCAGCGCAGCAGGTGGTCGGCCAGCACCAGCGCCATCATGGCCTCCACGATGGGAACCGCGCGAGGAAGGACGCAGGGGTCGTGGCGCCCCTTCACCGCCAGCTCGGTGGGCTGGCCCTGGCGGTCAACCGTCTCCTGGGCGCGGGCGATGGTGGCGGTGGGCTTGAAAGCCACCTTGAGGTGCAGATCCTCGCCGTTGGAGATGCCTCCCTGCACTCCGCCCGAATGGTTGGAGCGGGTGCGTACGTTCCCGTCCTGGAGATAGAACGGATCATTATGCTGCGAACCGGTCAGGTAGGTTCCGGCGAACCCCGACCCCACCTCGAACCCTTTGACCGCGGGCAGGCTGAGCAGGGCTTTGGCCAGGTCCGCTTCCAGCCGGTCGAAGACCGGCTCGCCCAGGCCCACAGGTAGCCTGCGGGCCACGGCCTCGATCACGCCCCCCACCGAGTCGCCCTGCTCCTTGAGCTGATGGATTCGCTCCACCATGCGGGCGGCCACGTCCGGGTCGGGGCAGCGCACGATCTGCGCCTCGACCTGCTCGCGTTGGACTGCGGCGGGGTCGAGGATGGCCTCCAGGTCGTGGATACGGCGCACCCAGGCCACGATCTCGATCTGGTGGAGCTGGGCCAGCAGCTTCCGGGCCACGGCCCCCGCCGCCACGCGGCCCACCGTCTCGCGGGCGCTGGAGCGCCCTCCGCCCCGGTGGTCCCTGATCCCGTACTTCTTGTCGTAGGTGAAGTCGGCGTGGGACGGGCGATACACCTCCTTGAGGTGGTCGTAAGCCTCGGGACGCTGGTCCTGGTTGTGCACCAGCAGCGCGATCGGGGTTCCCAGCGTCCTCCCCTCGAAGATGCCCGAGAGGATGTGCACCTGGTCGGTTTCGTCGCGGGGCGTGGTGATCGAGCTCTGGCCGGGTCGGCGCCGATCCAGCTCGAGTTGGATCTCCTCGCGGGCGATCGCAAGGCGCGGAGGACAGCCGTCGATCACCGCTCCCACCGCTCCCCCATGGGATTCGCCAAAGGTGGCGACCCGAAACAGCTTGCCGAAGGTGTTGCCCATACCCGAGCGGGTTACCCTGCATGGGGGGAGAGTCCTTCCGTGCCGCGGGCAGAGCCGGTAGACCGGGGTCCGGGAACGAGGAGGGCGGCGCGCCTCGCGGGGGCGGATCTGACCGCATCTGCATGCGTTACCGGGCCCACAGGCCGGCATACCGGCTGCTCAGAGCGGTAACGCGGGCAGAGCCGGTAGACCGGGGGGCCGGGAACGAGGAGGGCGGCGCGCCTCGCGGGGGCGGATCTTACCGCACTGCATGGGTTACCGCGAGGCCGCTACTTGAGGCACTGAGCCAGGAGCTCGGCCGGGTGGAGGGCTCGCAGGCCGGCCAGGTTCTCGAGCTGGGCCCGGCACGACGCCCCGGCAGCCACGACCACACCGCCCCGGGCCTCCTCCTGGCGAGCAGCCGGCAGCAGACGGCGCTCGGCCAGGGCCACGCTGAGATCGTAGTGCTCTCGCTCGTAGCCGAACGAGCCAGCCATGCCGCAGCAACCCGAATCCACCTCGCTCACCGGGCAACCGGGAAGCTGGCCCAACAGCTTGAGGGCCGGACCGGTGCCCACCAGCGCTTTCTGGTGACAATGGCCATGCAGCAGCACGCTGCGCGGGGAGCGGCGCAATGGCAGCTCATGATCGGAGACGAACTCCTCGAAGGTCTGGGAGGGGACCTCGGGGATTCCCAGGGTCGGGAACTCGTCTCGCAGCGTGAGAATGCAGGAGGGCTCCAGGCCCACGATGGGCGGAAGACCCTTGAGCTGGCGAGCAGCTTTGGAAGCCAGGTGTCGAGCGCGTCGCACCAGGCCTTTGGAGATGGCCGCTCGGCCGCAGCACACCGTTGGGGCCAACACCACCTCATAGCCCAGCGCCTCCAGCACCTGCACGGCCGCCCGGTTAACCGACTCGGGGCTGAAGCAGTCCAGCATCAAGGTCACCTGCCGCGCGCGAGCGGGCGAGCGATGGCGGAAGGGCCGGGAGAACCACAGCGGGGCGCGGCGCGTCTCTACTCCCAGCAGGCCGGCCAGGGGCCAGAGGGCCCGCGAGGCAAAGTTGGACACGGGCCACAGGGCCGTGCCCAGCCGGTGCACGAGGTCGGCGTGGCCGAACAACCAGGTGCGCGGGGAGACCCGATGATGCTGATACCAGTGGGCCAGAAACTCGGTCTTGAGGCGGGCCATGTCCACGCTGGAAGGGCATTCGGACCGGCAGGCCTTGCACTCCAGGCACAGGTCCAGCGCCCGGTGCAGCTCGGGCGAGGTCGGGGCAAGCTCGCCCACGAGCGCCGCGCGCAGCAGGTTGGCCCGTCCCCGGGTGGAGTGCAGCTCGTCGCGAGTGACCATGTAGGAGGGACACATCGTGCCGTGATCGAGCTTGCGACAAACTCCCGCCCCGTTGCACTGCTCCACGGCCCGGGCGTAGCCCTCGGGCCAGTTCAGCACGGGAAGGTCAACGCGACCGGGAGTCTTGCGCAGGTGCTCGGTCAGCTCGCCCACCCCCACGATCTTGCCAGGGTTCATCAGGCCCCGCGGATCGAAGGCCTGCTTGACCTGGCAAAAGAGCGAGTAGATGGCGTCCCCGAACATCTCGCGCATGCGGCCTCCGCGCGACAGGCCGTCGCCATGCTCGCCCGAGAACGAGCCACGGAGATCGCGCACGAGGGCGGCGGTGGCCGCGCTGATAGAGCGCATCCGATCGAGATCGGCCGGATCGTGCAGATCCAGCAGCGGGCGAATGTGCAGACACCCCACGCTGGCGTGGGCGTAGTAGGCGGCCGTCGTGCCGTGCTCTCGCATCAGCTCTTGCATGGAGCGCACAAAGGGCAGGAGCGACTCGGGCGGCACGGCGCAGTCTTCCACGAAGGCCACCGCCTTCCGGGGGCCTTCCATGCCCATCAACAGGGGCATCCCGGCCTTTCGGATGCGCCACACCGAGTCTTGACCGGCCTGGTCGTAGAAGGCCCGGGAGGGCTTCTTGAAGAGAGCGGCGGCGCGCTCGACCCGGCCGGGCAGCTCGGCCGGCTCACCCTCGAACTCCAGCACCAGCATGGCCTCAGGGTCTCCCTGGATGAAATGGGCGTGGCGGGCCGTTTCGAGCTGCTTGCGGGCCAGGCGCAAGAGCATCTGGTCGAGCAACTCGATGGCCGAGGGCTCCTCTTGCAGCAGCACCAGGTTGGCCTCCAGCGCCTCCTCCAGCGAGTCGAACTGGAACACCAGCAGGGCCCGCGCCGGGGGGACGGGCACCAGGTTGAGGCGCAACCGGCTGGCCAGGCCCAGCGTTCCTTCCGCACCCACCACCAGGGGGGCCAGCGAGAAACCGGCCGGGCGGCGCGCCAGCGGGGCGTTCTTGCCTTCCCAGGCAGGCAGGCTCTCGCCGATGGCACGAAGGCCCACCAGCATGGCGTCCAGGTTGTAGCCTGAAACACGCCGCAGAAGGCGAGGGAAGCCGTTGGCGATCAAAGGGGCATTCTCGCGCACCAGGGCGGCGATCTGTTGGTGAAGGAGCTCGTCCGGCACGCTAGACTGCTCGTTCAGCTCGCGCTCGGCCCCGTCGCTGGTCAGCAGCGTCAGGCCCAGCACCTGATCGACCGTCTTGCCGTATCGCAGCGAGCGAGCTCCTGAGGAGTTGTTGCCCACCAGGCCGCCCAGACCGGCGTGGTCGGCGGTCTGCGGATCGATCGGAAACTGCAGACCGTGGGGCGCCAGGAAGGCATTGAGCTGGCCCAGCACCAGGCCGGGCTCCACCTCTACCCGCATGGCCTCGGGCTGAAAGTCGAGCACGCGGTTGAGGTATTTGGAGCAGTCCACCATCAGGGCCGCTCCCACCGCCTGACCCGCCAGGCTGGTGCCGCCGGCCCGGGGCAGGAGGGGGACGCCCCGCTCTGCGGCGATGCGCACCAGGGTTCTCAGGTCGTCCTGGTCGCGCGGCAGCACAACTCCCAGGGGCTCGATCTCATACAGGCTGGCGTCGGTGGCGTAGAGGCGCCGGTGGATCGGGTCAAAGCGCACCTCCCCGCGGAGGCGGTCGCGCAGCTCGCGCTCGAGGTCGGTCATGGGCTTATCAGTCCTTCTTGCGCTTGTAGAGGGCCGACAGGATGTCCGAGGGCTTGATGGCCTGCTCCTCGCGGTTGAGCCACTCCTGCAGAAGCTTGAGATGCTCTCCCAGGGCGCGCACGTCGGAGAAGCGCTTGCGCGGCTCAGGGTCGAGGCAGATGGCCAGCAGCTCTTCCATCCTCTGGCTGACATCTTCGCGCAGGCTGCGCACGGGGGGAATCTGGAAGCGGAACTTCTCCATGGCCGAGCGGGTCAAGCACCAGTAGAGGCTGGCTCCCAGCGCGTAGATGTCGCCCCGGGGGTCGGCCGCTCCCCCCTTGTACTGCTCGGGGGGAGAAAAGCCCGGGGTGACCATGGAGAAGCTGCGCTTCTGCTGGGTGGGAACGTAGTGCCGCGCCAGCCCGAAGTCGATGACGGCCAGACTGCCATCATACTTGACGATGGCGTTGGACGGCTTGAGGTCGCCCAGAGTGATGGGGAAGGGCTTCTGCTCATGGAGGTAGGTGAGCACGTTGCACAGGTCCACGCCCCAGCGCACGACCTGAGCTTCGGCCACCTCGTCCCCGCTCAGCACGGTCTCCTCGAGCGTCTTGCCGGGCAGCCACTCCAGGGCCAGATAGTAACAGGGTCCCTCCGCGAAGAACTCGACCACCCGCGGCAGGCCGCGGTGCTTGAGGGTCATCAGGAAGGCAGCCTCTTGCAGGAAGCTGGTGTTCAGGGCCCGGTACTCTTCAGGAGTGAAGGTATCGGTGCGGATCTGCTTGAGGGCGACCAGGTTGCCCTTCCACTGCAGGTCGCGGGCCAGGTAGACGCAAGCAAAGCTTCCCCTTCCCAGCGAGGAAAGAACCTTGTAGCGGTCTTTCAAGACCATTCCGTTGACCAAGTCGCGCCCCATCAGCGCAACCTTCTAAGGGCCAGATCAGTCTTCCTGGGGGAAGCAGGCGCTGACCATCGCTCCAAAGGCCGCCACGGGTATGGTCAGCAGGTAGCCCAGCAGGCTGACGGGGTCGGTGCTGCCCGCGCAGAGCACGATCGAAGCCAGCAGCGAGAGGCAACCCACCGCTATACCGTGGCGCAGCAGGTCGCGTTTGGCCAGGCGAGCGGCCACGAAGCCGCCCATGCCGGTAAGGGCCAGACCGCAGATCAGGCAAAACAGGTCCAGCACGATGGGATGAGCGATGCGCTCGGCCAGGCAGACCGAGGAGCTGCCCGGGTCGTAAAGCACGATCAGCAGCGCCAGAACGAAGAGGTGGGTGGCACCGATGTCGGCCAGGAATCCGATGGTGATGGCACGGTAGTTCATACTGGGTAATTGGCGGCCGAAGCCGCACCTCCTTCGCTCAGACTCGAGGATATCGACCGAAGTGAGGCAGCACTTCCTGGCTGACCTGAGACCAGGCCTGACGCAGGTCCTGGTTGGCCGCGCTGGTCTCGGAAGCCAGCGTCACTCCCCCGCCATGAACCGAGGATGATTGCTCTTGAGCGACCCTCGCCTGCCAGTCGCCGAAGGTCATGTTGGTGTTCACGGGGCCGAAGGAGTGGATCTGCATCGTCTGTCAGTTATAAACCCGGCGGATAAACTGAGAGTGAATTCTGGCCCCGGGCTTGTTACAATTTTGTAAAAGCGACCGACCCGGCGAGGGCCTTACCGAGCGGCAAAGATTGAGCGTGCACGATCAGGTTTCGCGCGCCCGGCGAAACTCGTCCGCGTTAGAGCTTGACCCCCCGCAGCCTCAGGGCGTTGGCGATGACCGAAACGGAGGAGAGGCTCATGGCGGCGCTGGCGAACATCGGGCTGAGCAGCCAGCCCGTGAAGGGGTAGAGCAGTCCGGCCGCCAGGGGCACCCCCAGCACGTTGTAGAGGAAGGCGAAGGCCAGGTTCTGGCGGATGTTGGACAGGGTGGCCCGGCTCAAGCGTCGGGCCCTCACCAGGCCCTGCAGGTCGCCCTGGAGCAGGGTGACATCGGCCGACTCGATGGCAACGTCCGTGCCCGTGCCCATGGCCACCCCGACCTCAGCCTGGGCCAGGGCGGGAGCATCATTGATCCCATCCCCCACCATGGCCACCACCCGCCCCTCGGCCTGCAGACGCTCGACGGCGGCCCCCTTCTGGGTGGGCAACACCTCGGCCACCACCTCGTTCATGCCCAGCTGGCGGGCCACGGCTTCAGCCGCCACGCGATGGTCCCCCGTGAGCATGACCAGTCGCAGGCCCTCGGCGGCCAGGACGCCCAGGGCTTCGCGGGTACCCGGCTTGATCGGGTCGGAGACGCCGAGCAGGCCGGCCGGCTGTCCGTCAATCCCGACGAGGATGACGGTCTGGCCCTGCTCGAGCAGGCTGCGTCCGCGCTCGAGCAGGGCGGTCGTATCCAGGCCCTGTTGCTTGAGCAGGGCGGCGTTGCCCAGCACCACCGAGCGTCCCTGCACGACCCCCACCAGGCCCAGTCCGGGCTGGTAGTCGAAGGAATCGGGAGTGACCAGCGGCAGCCCGCGCTCGCGTGCTCCGGCCACGATGGCGGCGGCCACCGGATGCTCGCTCCCCTGCTCGAGCGAGGCGGCCAGCCGCAAGACCTCCTCCTCCACTCCCACTTCGGTGAGGGTGGGACGGCCCAGAGTGAGCGTGCCGGTCTTGTCCAGCACGATCGTATCCACCAGGGCCATCTGCTCCAGGGCCCGGGCATCCTTGACCAGCACGCCGGCCTGAGCCCCGCGCCCGGTGGCCACCATGATCGACATCGGGGTGGCCAGGCCCAGCGCGCAAGGACAGGCGATCATCAGCACGGCCACGGCCGTCACCAGACCCATGGCGGGCTGGTGCTGGAGCGTCCAGAGCACCATGGTGAGCACCGCCACCGCCAGCACGGTCGGCACGAAGACGGCCGAGACGCGATCGGCCAGCTTCTGGATGGGAGCCCGGCTGCGCTGGGCCTGGCTCACCATCCGCACGATCTGGGACAAGAGCGTGTCGGCGCCCACCCGCCTGGCCTCCATCACGAGCGCTCCGGTCTGGTTGACCGTGCCCCCGGTCAGGACGTCTCCGGGCGCTTTGGGGGCCGGCACGGGCTCACCGGTCAGCATGGACTCGTCCACCGCGCTGCTGCCTTCGAGCACCACCCCGTCCACCGGGATGCGCTCGCCGGGGCGCACCCGCAGCCGATCGCCGGGGGCCACTTGATCGAGGGGCACCTCGCGTTCTTCGGGGTCGAGCTTGTGGGCCGTGGGAGGGGTGAGACTGAGCAGGCTGCGGATGGCTTCGCCGGTCTTCTGCCGAGCTCGCAGCTCGAGCACCTGTCCAAGCTGCACCAGCACAATGATGACAGCCACCGACTCAAAGTAAATCGGAGGATGGTGCCCCAGGCTGGCCGGCAACAACTTTGGAGCCAGCGTGGCCACGGCGCTGTAGACGTAGGTCACGCTGGTGCCCATCGCGATCAGGGTGAACATGTTCAGGTGGCCGCTGACCAGGCTGGCCGCTCCCCGCTGCAAGAAGGGCCACCCGCCCCAGAGCAGCACGGGAGTGCTGAGCAGGAGCTGCACCAGGGGCAGAGCGCCGTGGGTGGCCATGGCCACAGCCACCAGCGGCAGCGTGAGCACCAGGCAGATGGCGAAGCGGCGCTGCATGTCGCGCAGCTCGGGATTGTCCTCGCTGGGAGCCACCGTGCGGGGCTCAAGGGCCATGCCACACAGGGGGCAGTCCCCCGGCTCGGGGCGTATGATCTCGGGGTGCATGGGGCAGGTCCATTCCACCCCGGCGGCCGGAGGCTCAGCCGGCTCGAGGGCCATTCCGCAACGCGGGCACGCACCCGGCCCCTCGTTGCTGACCTCCGGGCACATGGGGCAGATGTGGAGCGCCTTCTGCAGGGCGGGGGAAGCCGGTCGGGGGTTCAGGTACGTTTCGGGGCTCTGGGAGAATTTGCTGAGGCAGCTCGCCGAGCAGAAGTGGTAGGTCTTCCCGGCGTGAACGTGCGTGCCGGCAGCCTTCTCAGGCTGCACGGTCATGCCGCACACCGGGTCTTTGAGGCCCAGATAAGCCTCGGGTTCCGTGGAGAACTTGCTCAGGCAGCTCGCCGAGCAGAAGTGGTAGGTCTTCCCGGCGTGAACGTGCGTGCCGGCAGCCTTCTCAGGCTGCACGGTCATGCCGCACACCGGGTCTTTCGGGGCCGACGAGCAGCAAGAGGAGCTCACTACCGGTTGGCCCAGGTATTTCTCCGGGGCCTTCTCGAAGCTCTCACGACAGCCGTCACAACAGAAATAGTAGCTCTGACCGGCGTGCTCGGCCCGAGGGCGGGCCGGGTCTTCGGCCACCTCCATCTGGCAAACAGGGTCGATGGGCATGTTCGTTGTCAGTCGCCGCTCAGGGCAGGGTGCCGATCTCTCGCTCGAGCTCGTCCTTTTTCAACAACCCCACCCAGGTCTTGACCAGCTTTCCCTTCCCGTCGACCGCAAAAGTCGCCGGGATGCGGCCTTCGGCCTGGAGCGCCTGACGCGCCTCGGGATAGGCGTCGAGCTTCTTTCTCTGCGTGTCCAGGTCGACGTTCACGAAGTTGAACTTGGAGCGATTTGCTGACTCGAACTGAGCCAGTTCGGGCTCCATGGCCCGACAGGAGGCTCACCAGTTGGCGCCAGCGTGAATGATGGTATATTTGGCACCTGGAGCCGTCGAGTCTTCCAGGGCCGACTTACCGTCCTGGCTGGCCTGTTGGCAGGCCACCACCAGGAGGGCGATCAGGGGCATGAGCCATCTGCGCATCGAAAGATCCTCCTATCCAGAGGACACCTTCTCAACCCGGCTTTCGACTCCTACAGGGGAGAGATGGAGGTTGTCGAAACGACGCCACGGACCTGGGGCCGAGGGCCCCTTGCAAGGAGGAACCAAACAAAATGCAATCACCCAACAAACGACCGCTCGTCCCGAGCTGGTTCGCGGCCATGATCCTGGCCTCGCTCGTCCTCACCGTCTTCGGCACCATCCGCCAGGTGGGCCCGGGCCACGAGACCCAGAACCCGAGAGAACTGCTCGACGTGCTCTGGATCGACAGCTATCCTGAGGTCACTTCGGATACCTGGAACGCCTACATCTTCTCTTCGGACAACGTGGGGATCTCGATTCAGGCGGCCTCGGCCTACAAGCTCACCCTGGAGCTGTTCGAGTTCAAGCCCAGCAACACCGCCCTGAGCTTCCACTTCCCCCACGATGCGCGCCGCAGTACCTCCAACTACGCCATCGAGAAGATGAAGAAGCCCACCAAGCACTTCGATACCCAGCTCTCTTTGTCGGCCGACCCGCAGAAGCAAGGCAAGAACAGCGTCTACTTCACCGGCCCCGAGTTCCGCTCGCTTGAGACCATGCCGGCCCCCGTTCGCGAAGCCCTGGTGCAGCGCGGAGTGGTTCAGACCGAGAACGGCCTGCAGCTGTCCCGTTGAAGATCGGCGTCCTGGCCGACAGCCACGATCATCTCGACAACTTGAGAGCCGTCATGGCCCGGTTCAAGAAGGCGGGCGTCAAGACCGTCATTCATGCGGGCGACTTCGTGGCCCCCTTCACCCTGCCCGTGCTGGGTGAGGCCGAATGCCCGGTCATCGGAGTCTTTGGCAATAACGACGGCGAGCGCGTGGGGCTCTCGCGCGGCTTCGCTCGCCTGGGCGAGTTGCACGAGCGGCCCCACGAGCTGGTCTTGAACGGACGGCGCGTTCTGGTCTTGCACGAGCCGGTGGCGCTGCCCGAGCTGGCCTCATCGTTTGATCTGGTCATCTACGGGCACACCCACCGGGTGGACGTGCGCGAGAACCTGCTCAATCCAGGCGAGGTCTGCGGTTGGGTCACGGGCAAGTCGAGCGCGGCCCTGGTCGATCTACCCAGCAAAGGCGATCCAAAGATCCAGATCCTCGAGTTCTGACCGCCCGTTAACAGGTCGGTAGCCTTTTGTTCATCACATCAGCCCCCAACAGGGGCTATTTTTTTGTCCGTGGTCATCACCGCCATACCGACTCTGACCCCCCTTCCCGGGCGGTTCACCCTGCCGAGCCGCTCTCCGAGCGAGGAGCCCGGCGATACCTTCCAGCCCACTCTGGAGCAGGCCACGGGCATCCTGACGGGGGGCCCACGCGGACCGATTCCCACTTCGGAAGTCTCGCTGCTGAGCTATCAGGCCTCCGACAAGCACCAACTCGAAGAGCACTACCGCCTGCCCGATGGGCGCACGGTGCTCAGTTTCTCTTCCTTCGACACGTCGCGGGACCGTCAAGGCGATCCCAACGGCTACTCCATCGCCTTCGACAGCGCCGGCAAGGAACTGTGGAAGTTTACACCCGAGGGAGGGCAGGAGATCGAGTCCCACCTGTTCTTGTCCAGCGGCACCACCTACGTGCACACGCGCGGACAGGGCGCCTGGCCTACCGACATGGTGGTCTGCTTGAATGCCGAGGGAAAGGAGCAGTGGCGCTTCGAGACCGGGTCACGCGAACGGATCGACAGCATCCAGGCCGACCCTCAGGGCAACCTGTTCGTCAAGGTCGACCAGGATGTGCTCAAGCTCGACCCCGGTGGCAAAAAGCTCTGGAAGAAGCACCTGCCGATCCACTCCGACGAGTACTTCCACGTGCAAACGCCCGATCACGGGCAACTCTTTGCCTCCGACGACTTCTCCAACACCTTCAAGACGCCGCACTTCGCGCTGGTGAGCGCCAGCGGGAAGGTGAGGGAAGTGGACCTGCCCGACATGGGCTCCTTTCCCCTGGTGGCGGGCGATCGTCTGTTCTACGGCGGAGCCCGGGGAGAAGCCCGGGGCATCGATCTGAAGACTCTGAAGGCCTGGGAGGTGCAGACCGACTCGGCCGTTGGCGGGCTGTACACCCCTTACGCCGGGCCGGATGGGCGCATCTACTTTGCCGGACGGCGAGATGACAAGCTCTATTGCCTCAGCCCCGAGGGCAGGATGCTCTGGCAGCGCAACATCGAGGACGAGGCGCCCGGCCACCACATGAACGAAGGCTTCCTGCCAGCCGCCGATGGCTCGGTCTACTATGCCCATGAGGATGGCGAGAGCATTCAGCAGATCAGGCCGGACGGTACTCTGGGCCAGAAGGTCAAAGTCAGCGGGGGCTTCGAGAGTTTCCAGCCCGGTCCCGATGGGATGCTCTACAGCGTGGACCGCGACGCCGTGGTGCGGCGTCACAATCTCCAGGACGGCACCTCCTTCGAGCTCAAGCTGCAACTGCCCGAGAGCATTCGCTGGGAGATCGACGCCGTGGAGCCGGGCGGGGTTGTAACATTGACGGACAAGCTCTCGGGAACGTTGCACAAGCTGCGCGTTGACCCGGCCGACGAGGTGAAACGCCAGCTTGAGGAGGCGAAGAACGCCCCTCCCAGCCAGGGCAGTCCCGGCATCAAGGAAGGCGACGGCTGGGTGATCATCGGCAATGTGCGCGTGAAACGGCGGGGCTGATTTGACAGCAGCCCGGCGACTTGCCCATGCTGGCAGGACGTGCGTGGAATGTCCCTGCTCGAGATGGTGGTGGCCCTGGGGCTGGTGGCTCTGGTACTGCCCTTTCTGCTGAATCTGGTGCCCTCCAGCGCCCTGGCCCTCAAACGAGCCGAGGACGTGGACGCGGCCAGCGCTTACGCTACCAGGCTGCTGGAGGAAGCGCGCGCCACTCCGCCAACGCGCCCGGGGGTGGACCTGGATACCACGGTCACCCTGAACAATACCCGTTTTCGGCGCGAGGTCCATGCGGTGGACAACTACCCTGCCCTGCGCGACATCGTGGTGGCCATCTCGGGACCAGCACGCTTGCAGCCCATCCGCATGGCCACGCGTCTTGGCAGCGAATAGATTTTCGTTTTTCCAAAGTAGGAATCTCCCATATCCGGCTGACCCTCCCAGGAGGTATACTGGTGGAGATCCCACCTTTGGAACGGGGAGGACCTGCATGGCCGAAAATCGCGACTACCAGAAGTTAAACAAAGACATGCACAGCATGCTGGCGGGCACTGCGAAGCCCAAGTCGAGCTCGGGCCCCAAGACCACCACAGTGACCATCGAGGTCTCCGAGATGCCCAAGAAGATTCCCGCCGGCTCGCTAGTAGAGATCGAGAAGGTTGCTGCCACCGACCTCAAGTTCGGAGATATCGTCTACATGAAGCGTCGCGATCGGGCTGTTCTCTGCCGCTACGTCGGAACCAAGGGGGATCAACTCGAGGTCACTCAACAGACCGAGGCGGGGACTCAGAGCATACCAGCCTCGGCCCTCCTCGGCAAGGTGATCCGTGCCAGTTTCGACGGGAAGACGCGCGAATTCAACAAAGATCTGACCATGTCACGCGTGATGCTGCGGGCCAAGGTCTCGGTCGACAAGCTCACGGGCAAGTAGCCTGTTGACAGGCCGGGGCCCGCGGGAGAGAATCGGGCCTGATGAAGATGTCCTCACTGCAGATCCTGGCTATCGCCGCGCCCACCGCGGGGGCGGCCGTCTTTGAAGTAGGGCTCATGCTGTGGGGCGGCAAGCCGATCACCTGGCCCGAAGTCCTGGGCCGGGTTACGGTGATGGCGGTGGCCTCGGTGGCATTCTCGGCGGTCATGTTCTCGCTCATCGAGCGCATGAACGCCGCAATTCGCTCAGAGCGCAAGCGTCTCGAGGCCATGTTCGAGAGCTCGTCGGAGGCCGTGCTCATGGTCAACCACGAGCTCCAGGTCACGGCCCTCAACCCGGCGGCCGAGGCGATGCTGGGCTACCCGGCCCGACCGCGGGAGCTGAAGCTGTGTCGCCTGTGCGTTCCGCCCGACGGCTCCACGTGCCGGGATGGTTGTCCGCTCGACCTGTCCCGACCCCGCCCCTTCTTCGAATCGGTGGTGCGCCACAAGGGGGGAAGCCTGCTGCCGGTAGCGGTCAGCACCTCGGCCCTGCCCCCGGGAGAGGACGGACTGCCCGAGTCCATGGTCACGCTGGTGGACATCTCGCGACACCGCGAGAAAGAGCACGCGCGCCTGTCGCGCCTGTTGACCCAGAAGACCATGGAGGCCCAGGAAGAAGAGCGGCGCCGGCTGGCCCGCGAGCTGCACGATGGGGTGGCCCAGGAGCTGTACGGCCTCAAACTGGCCGCTCGCATGGGAACGCCCGTGGAGGACAAGATCTCCGAGATCATGGACGGGGTGGGCCGTCTGGCCAAGAGCCTGTGGCCCCCCGTGTTGGAGAAACTGGGTCTGGTGCAGGCCCTGCGGGCCCACCTCGACTCGCTGGGTCAGGCCCAACTGGTACTGGAGGCCCGCGATAGCTTTCCTCGCCTGAGCATGGCCGTGGAAGCCACCCTCTATCGCATCGCCCAGGAGGCTGTGGGCAATGCCTTGCGGCACGGTGGCCCGGGCCGACTGAGAGTGCGCCTGACGGAGGGAGCCGACGAGGTTCGCATGGAAATCGAAGATGACGGGCGCGGCTTTGATCCCTCCCGGTTGACGGTGGAAGGTTTGGGTCTGGTGGGGATGCGCGAGCGGGCCGAAGGGCTGGGGGGAACCCTGGCGGTACGGTCCGAGCCCGGACGCGGAACACTGGTGACCGTGCTGGTCCCCCGGGAGGTAAAAGCGCATGTCTAGTCGCTCGATCCGGGTCTTGATCGCAGACGACCACGCTGTGGTGCGGGCTGGTCTGCGGATGCTGCTCGAGTCGGGCGGTATCCAGGTCGTGGCCGAAGCAGCCGAAGGGGGAGAGGCGGTTCGGTTGGCCGAGGAGCACCGCCCCGACGTGGTTTTACTGGATCTCACCATGCCCCCCGGCCAGGACGGAATCTGGGCGGCCGAGCAACTGTCCCGCCGGCTCCCGCAGGCCCGTCTGCTGGTGTTGACGATGCATGACGACCAGGCGGTCAGGCAGCGGGTTCTGCAGGCCGGAGCCCACGGCTACGTGCTCAAGCAAGCTCCCGACGCCGACCTGGTGGGGGCCATCCGCTCCCTGTGCGGGGCGGCCACCCCGGTCAACCCGCTGACTGAGCGCGAAAACGAGATCCTTCAACTCATCGCCCAGGGCTACGGAAACAAGGAGATCGGCAACCTGTTGCAGATCAGCGTGAAGACGGTGGAGACCCACAAAGCCAATGGCATGCAGAAGTTGGGACTGCAGTCGCGGGCCGACCTGGTTCGTTACGCCCTCAATACCGGGTTGCTGCGACCGAGCTAAGGCGAGACGCGTTGACAACTTCTAGATTGGCGCGACGCCGTTCAGAGGTCAACGCGCGGGAGCGAGCGCTGACTTGCTTGCGGTCCGTGCAACCGTCAACAGACCTGTGAAACAAGAAATGCCGGACGAATCTCTTTCGTCCGGCATTCTGGCTTGGCCGAGGGCGTCTAGAACGCGCCGGCTGCTGCGAAGGCGAAGGCTCCGTTGCCCTGCTGATGGGCAAACTGGCCATGGCCGTGGTGATGATGGCCCTGATGACCCTGCATACCACCACCCTGGAGGATACGCATGATCAGGCCGACCACCGCCGCCAGCGGATTCTGAGGCGGGCCACCGAATGGGCCGCCACCGAATGGGCCGCCGCCGAATGGGCCGCCGCCGAATGGGCCGCCGCCGAACGGGCCGCCCTGTTGGCCACCAAATTGACCCATCGGGTTACCCAGCAGCGTGTTACCCGGATTCTGCATCTGCGAGCCAAGAGCCAAGCCCACGCCCATCCCCAGGCCAGCCGCGAAAGCGGGGTTCTGGCCCCCGCCGAAGTTGCCCTGGAGGGCACCGAACGGCTGGGCACCGAACTGGTTGCCGAACATCGGATTCTGGCCGAAGAGCGGGTTCTGGCCAAAGGGCTGGGCGAAACCGCCCATCGGGTTCTGCATCTGGCCGGCCATGGCGCCCATCATGAAGCCCATTCCGAAGAGTTGCTGGGCAGGGTTCATTTGCTGCTGCTGCTGGTGGCAGCAGCCACCGCCGCCGCGGGCTTGCCCCCCTGCGCTGAGTGCGATCGCCAGAGCGAAGGCGATAGCCGTGGTCGAGTTGCCGTTCTCGGAGTGCTGGTGGTTTGCTGCTTTTGCGCGTACGCCGCCCATGCTGACTTCCTCCAATGTAAGGTGATTTGGTCCTATTCTACCGCGTTGACTCGAACTTGGAAAGGGCAAGAAAGTAAAAGAAACATTTCCATTCTGTGAACAGGTTGTGAACAAACACCAGGGAGAGCCTTTCTGACTCCCGAAAGACCCCTCGCCGTGCAGCGCGACCCCTTCAAGACGCTACTCCCCCAGCTCCGCACTCACCCTTACCCTGTCTTCCATACAATGCGCAAGCTCGACCCGGTGCACTTCAGCCCTGGCTGGCAGGCCTGGTTCTTAACCGGCTACGAGGACGTCGAGCGGGCACTGCGCGAGCCGCACTTCTCGGTGGGCCGGGTGTCGGACTTTTCCCAGCGCCTGTGCGAGCCCTACGACATGAGCCGCATCGAGGCCTGGCTCTCCGGCTGGCTGCTCTTCACCGATCCGCCTGCCCACGGGCGGTTGCGCTCGCTGATCAGCAAGGCCTTTACTCCCAGAACATTGCAGCGCTTCGAGCAATCGGTGCGCTCGCGCATCGCTCTCCTGCTCGACCGGCTCGACCCCACCCGGAGCGTCGACCTGATGACGGCTCTGGCCAGCCCGCTGCCGGTTATGACCATCGCCGATATCCTTGGCGGGCGACCCCAGGACAGCCAGCGATTCGAGAACTGGAGCCACCGACTGGCCACGTTCCTGGGCGCGGACGAGCTCACCGCCAAGCTGGCCCGTCAGGCAGAGCTGAGCCTGGGGGCCCTGGAAAGCTACTTCCGCGAGCTGATCGCCGAGCGTCGCCAGGAGCCTACCGACGATCTGATCTCCAGCCTGCTCTCGGCCCGCAGCGACCAACAGGAGACGCTCGAGGAGAGCGAAGTCGTCTCCATGGCCATTCTCCTGTTTGCAGCCGGTCACGACACCACCACCAACCTGATTGGGAACGGTCTCCTGGCGGTTCTCTCCAACCCCCTCGAGAAGCGCAAGCTGGTCGAGAAGCGCGTGGCTCCCGAAGTGGCCGTGGAAGAGATTCTTCGCTACGACAGCCCTTCCCAGATCGCCAGCCGTTCGGTGCTCGAGGAGGTCGAGCTGGGAGGCAAGCGACTCTTGCCAGGCCAACTGGTCAACCTCTGTCTGGGAGCCGCCAACCGCGACCCCAACGTGTTCCCCCAGCCCGACCGCTTCGACCTCGAGCGGCCCAACCTGACCCGCCACCTGGCCTTCGGCAAGGGCATCCACACCTGCGTGGGCGCCCACCTGGCCCGCCTCGAGGCCCGACTGGTGCTGGAATCCGTGCTGGAGCGCTGGCCTGCCATGCAACTCTCCGGCCAGCCCGAGCGTTACCCCACACTGGGCTTTCGACGCCTGTGCTCGCTCCCGGTGAAGCTGGCATGATCCGTCTGGCCCGCCCGGCCGATGCGGCCTTCATCCGCGAACTGGCCTGCCTGTCCATCCTCAGCAGCCTTCCGGCCAATCGCCAGGCCGATCCCGAAATCGCCCGCCAGTTCGTGCTGCGCTCTTATGCCGACCTGGAGCAGACGCTGTCCAGCGACCGCAACCTGCTGGTGCTGGTGGAAGAAGAGCCAGGGACCCGTGAGCTGACAGGCTATCTGATGATCGAGCTGGACCAGATCGAGCCCTCTACCGGCGAGAAGCAGGCCTTCATGGTGGACATCGCCGTGCTAACCGACCGTCGCGGCCGCTTCGCGACCGCCCGGCTGGTCAAGAAGGCCAGCGCTCTGTGCCGGGCACGGGGGCTCAAATACCTGGTGGGCATGGTTTCGGCCAGCAACACCGTGGCCCGCGGTCTGGCTCGTTGCCTGGGCTTTGAGGAGGAGCGGGTGCAGATCGTGCGCAGACTGGATGGACCGCCCGGAGGGAGTCGGACATGAGAAGGCGAATCAGAGTCCTGACCTTCTTAGGGGGATTTCATGGCCAGAGATAGCGCACAGGCGCGATTTCGAAGACTGCACCGGTGGATCGCTCTCACAGCAATGTATGAAGAGCTGATCGTCCGGATCGCCCAAGAAGTCCACAAGAGCTACAAGAAGAACCAGATTTTCGACGACTCTCTGCTGGACCTCTGCCGCAGCATGGATGACGTGTTCGAGCACGCCCAGCGCTACCAGAAAGAACTGGAGGCCGATCTCGGGTCCAACCGCTGGGTGGGCTTCATCGGCCGCCTGTTCATCATGCGCAACGTCAGCCGCTACAAGCGCCTGGTGGCCGAGCAGGCTCAGGAGCTGGGCATCCGGGCCATGAACACGGAGGCCCGCGGCTTCACTGACAGCAAGAAGGTAATCGCACTGTGCAAGCGGGCCCGCCGGTGTCGCGAGTCAGCCGACACCGCCTGGGAAGCCATCGTGAATGCCTACAACCAGGCCTCGAATGAGAAGGTGTCTGCACTCGAGGCCATTCTGGGAAAGGCCGACAAGCTATCTGCCAAACTGCTGACCAACCGTCGTTTACGCGGTATCCTGGGAAGCTTCGTCAGCTACAAGGACGAAGACCGCGATTCCATGCTCGACGAGTCGGAGCGCCTGCCAATCTACGAGCAGGAGGACATGAGCACGGTTCGCATGCCCGCCATCAAGCGCGAGACCTCCAGCACCTGGTTGGGAGAGCAGCCTGCCGACTAGACCAGGAGCGCAGCCGGAAACCCGTTGACACGGTTTTCCTGCTGCGCGCCGCCCCGCCTACAATATCTTGTGGTGGCGGAGGTTTCCCGATACCACAGGGGTTTGCGGTTGGGCCTCCAGGTCTCCCGGGCTCGACGACCTACCGATTTTCTTGCTCAGCGCGTCGTCTCGAGGTTCTTCATGGACTCCTGCGAGGCAACCATCTCCTGCTCGGCCCGCTCCAGCGCGCCCCGCCCGCCTTTGCGCTCGAGCAGATCGCGCATGGCTTCGGCGGCCCGGGTCAGGTGATTCACGGTGTCCTCGAGCAGCCTGGCCCGCTCGGCCGATTCGCGCGAATTGGACATCTGGCTGCGGGTGCGGCTGATGGTCTGCTCGAGGCCTTTGATGGCTTCGTCCAGGTCCTCTTTGCCGGCCTGGCCCTCCAAAAACTGATCCCCCAGTGTCAGCAAGCCGGACAGCATTCCGGGCAGGCCGCGGCCCACTCCGCCGCCGCCGCCTCCTGCCAGGCCCTCATGCTGCACCAGGTCGAGCACTTCGTCTTCGGATTGCAGAACGGCCACGAACATGGATAGATTCTCGGTGGCGCTGCGAAGGACTTCGCGCTCGGCCACCAGTTCCTCGGGGTCCGGCCGGGCCGGCATGTTCCAGAGCCGCTCGAGCGACTCGCGCACCTCGCGAGAGGCGTCGGCCACACTGTCCTGGGCCTCCTCGGGAAAGCGGAAACGCGTCAACCACAGGGCCTGCTCGACCGCTTCGCGAAAGAACTCGTGACTGATCTGCCCGGTCAGCAGCCGATCGCAGGCCGCCAGGACCAGGTTCACGGGCGGATAGGGCGTGCGTCCGGCTGACAGATCGCGCTCGAACTGCATCCCCAGCCCTTCCGCGACAGTGTCCGAGGACTCCACCAGGGCGGTGCGGGCCGACTTGAAGAACTCGGGACTGCCCTGGCCTGACTCCAGGGCTGCACGCAGCGAGACGCACTGCTCCTCGATGGTGCGCAGGGCAGCCTGAGCCTTCTCTAGCACGGTCGGCTCCTCGATGCCCCCGACCTGCTCCCCCACCTCCTGCATGAAGGCCGCCAGGAGGTCGAGCAAGGCAAGCGTGTGGCGCTTGTCCGTGTCCCTCTCGGCCATGACATCGAGATGGGCGATGAGCCGGTTGAGGAAGGGGTGCATGGCAGGGCCATGGTTGCAGGCATACACGTAGCGCTCGCGGTAGTCGCGCACCGCGGCCAGGGCCTCGCGAGCCCGCTGTAACACCTCTGCCGCTCCCTCGACCTGGCCGCCGGCGGCCCGGCTGTGAAGCTCTTCCAGGGCCACCAGGTAGTCGTCCATGGTATGGCAGACCCGCTCGCGATCCTCGGCCGTCAGCTCGGGATTGCCGTCGGAATCTCTCAGAAACTGCTCGCGACCCTGGCGGGCAGCCTGGACGAGTTGCTCGAGCAAAGAGGTTAGCTCGGTGGCCGAGGCCTCGTTGGCGATGACCCGGTCGGCCAGTTGCAGTGTACGATCGCTGAGTGGGAGTTCTTCTTCGGACATGGCCAGACGGTTCGCGCCTGCACCCGCCCGGCTCCTGTCATGGGGAGGAGGTCAGAGCGGAACGTGCCATCACCAGGGCGGCCAGAGCCATCGAGGTGGCAACCAGCGGCTCATCTTCGGTCATCCGACCCTGCTCGTTACGCCAGTAACCCTTCGGGTGTTGCCGACGCAAGAGCTCCTCGCACATCGGGCGGGCCCAGTCGCCCTCGGCTGCCAGGCCGGATTCAACCAGAGCGTGGGCGGTGGTCCAGCAGTAGTAAAAGTAGAGAGCTTCCCGCATCTCTTCTTGCTCAGGAGGAAAGTCGCCCGAGTTTTTCAGGGGGTCGTAGTGCTCGAACACCCAGCCGCGAGCCGCCCGGACCCGCTGGTCATCGCCGGGAAGGCCGCAGCGCAGGAGAGCCCGCAGGCCGTCTGCGGTCATGCTGCCATAGCTGCGCTTGTCCCCCGCCTTGTTCTGGCGCAGGTTGGTGGGCGAGAAGAAGAATCCGCCGTCGCCAGGATAGTTCTGACACCGCTGCACGAAGACCAGGGCTTTCTTCACCGCCGGGTCGTCAGGGGGAGCGCCTGCCAATCGGAGGGCCCCCAGGGCAAAGAGCGTGACCGATAGATTAGCGCTGCGACTCGGGTCAACCTTGTCTCCAGGGGGGCGTCGGTAGGGCTCCTTGGCCTCCCCCCAGCCACCGTAGCTCAAGTCTTCGTTCTTCCAGCCCAGCTGCTCGGTGAGCTGATGATCGCGAAGGTAGCTGACGATGCCATCGCGCGCAGCCTGGTGGGCGCTGTCCTGGCTCAAGTCGATGGCCGCCATTGAGAGACTGTAGACGGGGAACGTCATCTGGCTCTTGCGAGGGGGGAGGTGAGCAGCCAGAAAGTCCATTCCCCGTGCGGCCGCGCTCTGGCCCCTGGGGCCCGAGGGGCCGTAAAGCAGAGCTTTGATCACCAGGGGACTCAGGGACTCCCCATCCGTGTAGCCCGGGTAGAGCTTGGAGCGCCAGGCTCCGTCCTCCTCCTGACGACCCAGCAGGTACTCGTAGCCGCTGGCGATGGCGGCGTCGACCCGGCCCACCAGCGGATCGTCAGGAGATCGCGAGCAGGCCACCAGCAGCCCCGTGCAGAGCAGCCCGACCATGAGGAGAGCTCGCATCCAGAGGGCGTTCGCTACTTCGCGGTGGACGATCCTCTGAGGGGGAGTGGTCGGCAGTCGATTTCTTTGCTAAAATGTTACAGCGGCCAGGAGACTTTGAGAGAGCGGGTTTCATGAGCGAGGAGCGAGCTTAGGCGGGTGGAGCGCGGAAGCTTGAGCGGATGGCCGGAAGAGGCCCCGGAACCGATTTCTGTTCCAAAACCAGACCTGACGGCCTGGGGGGATGATCATGCCTCTTTACCCCCCGAGAAGTCTGAGGGGCCCATCCGGGCCTTCTGGGAGACGGTGCCCGACCTGACGACCCCCGAGCCTCCGAAGAAAGCGGTCTGGGAGCCTGTTCCTGCCCAGAGCATCGAGTCTCAGAAAACGAAGGTCCTGGAGCAGTCCCCCAAGACACAGGTCCTGGAGCAGAAGGCCCAGCCCGCCAGAGCCAACGGCGAGGCCCGGAAGGTCGCTCCCGGGCCGGTCATGACCCCGAGCCCCCCTCCCGCACTCCGCAAGCCCCTCATGGCCGCGGCTCCTCCCCCCCGAGCCACGTCGCCGTCTCCGGCCTCTCCGGCTTCCGGCAAGAAGACGTTCAGCTTCCAGTCCTCTTACCAGGCCATGGACCGCTGGATGACCCGGGCCAACTCCCACGATATCGCCATCGCCCTGCAGCAGCTGGCGGTCATGATGAAGGCCGGCATCAACCCCACCCGCACCCTGATGGTGCTGGCCGAGCAGAGCACCAACAAGGCGGTTCGCATCGCTTTCGAGGATGTCACCCACCAGGTTCTGGAGAAAGGTTGGAGCCTATCCGACGCCATGACCCGGCACCCGCGCGTCTTTCCGGCCGAGGTCCAGCTGCTGGCTCGCGCCGGCGAGGAGACGGGCGATCTGGCTGACCGCCTGCAGCGGGCCTCGGACATGCTCGAGCGCAAGCACATGCTGCTCTGCCGGGTGCGCGAATCGCTGACCAGCCCCATGATCACCAGCCTGGCCTGTCTGCTGGTGCTGTTTGGCATCACCAAGTTCGTGCTGCCGCGCTTTCTGGGCCTCTACGACCAGATGGACGCCAAGCTACCCCTCATTTCGAAGGTCGTGGTAGGGTTGGTCTCCGTCCTCAACAGCCCGGCCTTCCTGCTGAGCCTGGGGCTGGTTCTGGCCTTCGTGCTGTGGCGCTGGAACTGGCTGCAGCAAAAGGGGTTCGACCTGGTGACCAGCCTGCCCATCACGCGAAACCTGGTGGGAAGCCTTCTTGCGGTGCAATTCGTGGACATCCTGGCCACCATGAACCGGGACGGGATTCCCCTGCAGCGCGGACTGCAACTGATGAAGGCCACCTCTCCCTATGACCAGTACAGCGACCAGCTCGACCGGATGGCGCGCCAGTTCGAGATCGAGGGCAGCCTTGCCGAGGCCGTCTCGATCGTGCCCTACTTCCCTCGAGTGGTCAACTCGATGCTCATGGTGGGCGAGGAGACCGGCGAGTTGGACGACCTGCTCTCGGCCGCCCGCCGACTACTCGAGCAGCAGAACGAGATCGTGCTGACCCAACTGGTCACGGTGATCGAGCCGGCTGTCATCGGACTGATGGGAGTGGCCATGGGAATCTTGTGCGTGGGAATGTTCCTGCCCATCTACGGGTTGCTGGAGAAGCTGGCCGGATGAGAAGAATGCGTTCCAAAGGCGTGGCCCTGATCACGGCACTCATGTTCATGATGTTCTTGCTGGTGGTCGGACTGACATTCATCACTTTGATGGAGCAGGACTACCGCTTCGCGGCCCAGCAAGAGCGCGGCCAGCAGGCTTACTTCCTGGCCCAGGCCGGCATCGACTTCTACCGGGCCCGGGCCTCCTTCTTCACGGTGGATACCCCGGTCGAGCTGGGGGTACCTGCCGGAAACACCCAGAATCTTTTCGAGGTGGTGCTGCAAGCGGACGGCACGATCCGCTCGCGGGGCATCATCAAAGACGCCTACGGAGCCGTCAAGGCCGACCGCGTCATCGTCGTGCCCCAGGGGAACTTCCAGAGGGCCTACGACGCGGGCAGCTCGGCTGGCAGTACTCCCACGCCCACGGGGACTCCGCCGACCTCATGAGGCAGGCTCGACATGGCCTGAACCTGATCGAGGTGATGGTCTGCGGGGCCATCCTGGGTCTATTCATGACCATCGTCTGCCACGCCCTGGTGGTGGCCTACCGTACCTACACCCTCACCGCCAAGAAGTCCACCGACTATCGACTGGCTACGGTGGCCGTGGATCGGCTTACCCGCGAGCTGCGCGCCTCCGACCGGGTCTACAGCCCCGACCCCGCCGCCACCCCCTGGTCCACCTTCGGCACCTACACCCCTGAAGCAGGGGTCAACCCTCCTCTTATCTTCCGCACCTACGACGCCACCGGCGAGCGCGTGCTCGGCTACCGCTGGGACAAAACCGCCCACACGGTGCAACGACTGCTCTACGACCCGACCTTTGACCCGGGCAATACAGCCACCCACAACGTGTTGGAAACCAAGAAGGTAACCTTCGAGGTGGACAACTTTGCCATTCAGCGCATGGATCCGGCGCTGACGAGCGGAGTTCCGTTTCTTCTTGTCGAAATGAAGCTCAGCTCGGTCTTGAGTCCAATCCTGACGGAAGTGCGGGTGAAGAGCCTGTGAGACGAAAACCAAGGGGTCTCAGTTTTCTCGAGCTTCTGGTGGCGATGAGCGTCACGTTCCTGGCAATCAGCTTCCTGATGGGCCTGTTCGTGAACGCGGCCCGCAACAATGACCGTTCCCAGACCTACTCCACGGCCGCCTTCCTGGCCCAGGGCCGCATGGAGGTTCTGGCCGCCACCCCCATCGACCAGTTGGTCACGGGCAACGACACGTTCGCCGGCCAGTTCTCCAGCTACATCTACGACGTGGACGTGCAGGACGCGGGGGACTACGACGGGGATGGTGTCGACGACGGCGACCTCAAGGTGGTAACTTTGAAGGTGACCGCGCCGGGTGGAAAGGCCGTCGCCTCACTGGTGGCCCTGCGGACGATGCCGATCCCATTCTTCAATTCCAGCTGCCACGCCACCAACCCCAACCTGACCTTTCTCGGCTCGGCCAAGCCCAACAAGCGCTTTCCGCGCGGATGGGACTATACAGACGGGCTCGATCCGATCAGCATCTGGTTCTACAACCTGACTCAAAGCCAGCGCACGATGCCCAACGGGGGGCGCCCCGGGGCCGTGGCTGCCACGCCCGATCTGAGCAAGCTCTACGCCGTCGACTACGTCAACCGGGGCGTTCGCTTCATCGACACCTCCATGACGGCCTGGTCGCCCACCTTGCTGCGCCCCGCCGGCCTCGGATACCCCACTGGAATCGCCACCTCTCAGAATGGCGACCTTGTCTGGCTGGCCGACGAAACCAACCGCTGCCTGTGGCAGTACAACAGCGCAGCCGGTGGCACCTGGAGCGGCCCGATCAAACCAACCAGCCCGGGCGATACCCTCGGCCGCCTGCGAGGCGTGACCTGCTCGGCGGACGGCTCCACCGTCTATGTGGCCGACCTGGACAATGACTGCGTGAGGCAGTACAGCGGCGGAGCCTGGAACCCGACCCCCCTGAAGAACCCGGACGGCTCGCTCGACAACGTCCAGGGGGTGGCCGTGACCCGTGACAATTCCAAGCTTTTCGTGCTGGACCAGAACGGACTTCAGTTCTGTGACCCGGCCACTGCGGGCTCGTGGAGAGATCTGAGCCTGGACAGCAAGCTCGAGGAGGACATCCCCCAGGGCCTGTCCGTCAGCGACGACGGCAATACCGTCTGGGCCGTGGCCGAGAACGGGCTCTTGTTCCGATGCGACCTGAGCACCTATTCGGTGGATGGTTGCTGGTATTGGGAGGAACTCGGGCCGTAGCTGTCGCGCGGGTTTCCGTCAGGTTGCATCCTCGGCCTTCGGCCGGGGATGTTCTTCTTTCCTCGGCTCAGCGGTCGGCCGAGTGGCGAGCCACGGGGTGCCAGTAGTAGTAGTCGCCCACCTGCTCCTGGCGCACGCGCTCATCGTAGTGGTGGTGATACCCGGTGGTGATGGTGGTGGTCGTCTTGCCAGTGGTGATGGTGGTGGTCTGGGGAATGAAGATGTGGCTGTAGCCCTCGAAGTGGTGCTGCACCACCTTGCGTGGCTCCCATTCGGGCGTGACCTGATCGCCGAGCACTCGCCCGGCCCCGATGGCTGCCCCGGCGACCATCCCGGCCCCGACGCCAAGCGAGGTGGACAGCACGAGCTCTCCGGTGAAGAACCCCGCAGCCAGGCCCAGAGCGCCTCCCACGGCCGCCCCGATGGCGCTGCCGATGGCGCCTTTGCGCCAGGGCGAGTAAGGGGTCAGGTCCAGTTTCTCGGTCTTGACCATCCAGGTCGGGTTGCCGGCCGCGTCCAGCACGGGCTGAGGTCGCACCACGTCGGTGTCGGGCTCGGAGAGGTCCACGGGGGTAGCGGTGAAGGTGAAGGAGGGGATGCGGCCGATGACCGTGTCCCGGGTGACCGGAGCGGTGTAGTCCACGTCCAGCGACTTCGCGCCGGGAGGCGCCTGAGGGCGAGGGGGGGCCTGAATCACTCCGCCGATCTGCACCTGTGAAGCGTAACCGGAGGTGCTGAAACTTTCCTGAAGAACCGGCCGGCATGAACCACCATCTCGAGCCCCTGCACCAGAAGCGCTATCTCGTTGACGGACAGCTCCTGGAATGGAGCGGTGAGTGCCAGATGGTGGTCTCGCCCATCGGTCCGAGCACGATCGGCAGCTATCCCCTGCTGACCGCCACCGAGTCGACGGCCGCTCTGCAGGCGGCCGTGAAGGCCTACGACCACGGTCGCGGGCAGTGGCCCACCATGAGCGTGGGCGAGCGCATCGAGCGGCTGGAGGACTTTACCTTCCGCATGAAGGAACGGCGCGAGGAGGTCGTGCGCCTCTTGATGTGGGAGATCGGCAAGAACCTGCCCGACTCGCTCAAAGAGTTCGACCGCACGGTGGATTTCATCCGGGCCACCATCGACGCCATGAAGGAGCTCGACCGCGCCTCTTCGCGTTTCGTGCTGGAAGAGGGCATCATGGCTCAGGTGCGGCGGGCCCCGCTGGGGACGGTGCTGTGCATGGGCCCCTACAACTACCCCCTGAACGAGACCTACGCAACCCTGATCCCGGCCCTGTTGATGGGCAACACGGTCGTCTTCAAGCCACCCAAGTATGGGGTGCTGCTGCACGAGCCGCTGCTGGCCGCTTTCCAGGCCTCCTTTCCGCCCGGGGTGGTGAATACGGTCTACGGCGACGGGGCGCGCACCATCGGACCCCTGATGGAGTCCGGGCTGGTGGACGTGCTGGCCTTCATCGGCTCCACCCGGGTGGCCAACCTGCTCAAGAAACAACACCCTCACCCCAACCGGCTGCGCTCGGTGCTGGGGCTGGGCGCCAAGAACCCCGCCATCGTGCTCAAGGACGCCGATCTCGAGCTGACCGTCAAGGAGTGCCTGCTGGGCAGCCTCTCCTTCAA
>CAYYHB010000008.1:0-49294 GCA_964471395.1 uncultured Burkholderiales bacterium
GCCACTGGACCCCCTTCCTGGGGCCCACCCCGGCTCAGATCATCCAGCGCACCTTTCAGCAGATGGGCGTGCCCTGCGACATCCATCTTACACGCGGCTCGGGGGACGGGTTCCTGGCTGCTAAACGGGGAGTGGAGGAGGGTTACGATACCGTCGTGGCTGCCGGAGGGGACGGCACCATCAATGAGGTTGTCAACGGGGTGGCCGGCACCGGGGTGGCTTTCGGCGTGGTGCCTATCGGCACTGAGAACGTGCTGGCCAAAGAGATGAAGATCCCGCTCAACATCGAGGCCGCCTGCCGGCACATCGTGGCCACTCCTGCGCGGGTGCTCGACCTGGGCCAGCTCGATGAGCGCTATTTCCTCTGCTTTGCCGGTCTGGGTCTGGACGCTCAAGTCGTGGCCGAGGTCTCTCAGGAGGATAAGAGCCTCCTGGGAGGGCTGAGCTACGTGCTGACCGGCCTTCGGATCGCGATGAAGTATCGCCGCCTGGCCATGAAGGCTCGCATCCTGCTCGACGGCCGGCCTCTGGAGCACCGTTTCTGGCTGATCCTGGTGGGCAACATCCCATCCTACGGCTGGCAGGTTCGCCTGACGCCCCTGGCCTCGCCCGATGACGGCCTGCTGGACGTGTGCATCTTCCCCCACGAGAACATCATTGGCATTCTGCGTCACCTGCTCGGAGCTGTGCTGGGAGTGCACATTCGCTTTCCAGAAATCGCCTACCACAAGTTCCGCGAGCTCGCGATCGAGACCGACCCGCCGGTCAAAGTGCAAATTGACGGTGAGTTGGCGGGCACCACTCCCTGCACCCTGCGGGTGGCCCAGGGAGCGCTGGTGGCTCGCTTTTAACCCTCCTGGGCGGGTAGCATCTCGCCCCGGGCGTGGGTCAGACGGGCTCGGGCCCGCAGGTAGCCGTAGTAAGCCCCCAGCCGGTCGGTGCGGGCCCTCAGAAAGCTTTGCTGCGACTCGGTGACCTGCAGCAGGGGGGCCACCCCGGCCCGGTACTGCCCCTGGGCCATCTCCATGCCAAGGCGCGCCTGGTCGACTTCGACCCCCGCCGCGGCGTAGGCTTCCGTGGCCGTCTCCACGGCCGCGTAAGCCTGGCGTACCTCCAGCTCGACGGCGGCCAGCTGGTCCTCGAGTAAAGCCTCGGATTCGCGAACGCGGGCCTCGGCCTGGGTGACCAGGTGAGCCTTTCGGTTGCCCTCCAGGATGGGCCAGCGAAACTCCAGCCCGAAGCGCCAGCCAGCGCTGCCGGGCAGGAAGGCGTTCTCGTTGTACGCCACCGAGTTCATATCCGCGCTGGCGTACACTCCAGGGTTGTTGTCGCGCAGGGCGGCCTGCAGGGCGTGCTGGCTGGCCTCGAGCTCGAATTGGCGGCCCAGCACCTCGGGACGAAGCTTGCGAGCGGCGGCTACCGAGGCTGCCAGGTCGCCGGGCACCTCAGGTGGCTTCTCGGGGTCTTGCAGCACCAGCGGCGTGTCTTGCGGCAAACCCAGAATGCGATTGAGGCCGGCCTGGGTGTTGCTCACCTCCAGCCTGCCCCGAGTGCGCTCGAGCACGGCTCGAGAGACCGGTACGCGAGCGTAGACGGTGTCGGCTCGAGGGGCGGTGCCCGCCGCAAAGCGGGCTTCACTGGCGGCCAGCTGGGTCTCGGCCAGCTCCACCGCTTCGGCCATCACCTGCTCACGGGCCCGGGCCTCCAGGGCATCGAGGTAGGCCAGCTGGGCCTGCAGAGCGATCTGCTGCGAGGAGGTGGACAGCGCCTGGGCCACGCTGTCGCCGCTGGCCCGGGCCCGGTCGATGTGAGCCTGGATGCGCCCAAAGTCGAACAAAAGTTGACGCAGCAAGAGATCGATTTGTCCTTGAGCGTAGTCGACGGGCTCGGACTGGAACTCCGTGGTGACCGGCAGGCCCTGAAAGTTGGCCCTCACCGGCGGGCCGGCCGCCTGGCGCACCTGGGCCAGGCTGCCCGAGAAGGTCAGCTGGGGCCGGGCCGGGGCGGCCACGATGTCGACCTCCTCGCGAGCCTGCTCCGCCCGGGCCAGGGCTGCTCGCACGGTCGGGTTCCGGGCCACCGCCAGCCGAGAGGCCTCCTCCAACGTGAGCGCTACCGAGGGCCGGGGGGGGTCCTGGGCCAGAGCCGGAACCAGCAGAAGGCTGCACACCAGGAGCCAGAATGCACGTTTCAAAGCGGCGTTCAGCTTTGGCTGTCGAGCACGGGGCTCCTGCCGAGTTTCTTTTCCAGGACGATGCGGGTCTCGTCACCGGCCAGCGTGCCGATGATCTCAAAGCCGCTCAAAATTGACAGGATCAGCATGCCCGGGTAGCGATTGCGAGTCTGGCTGCGCACCGTGCGATAGCCGGCCCGCTCCAAGAGGCGGTGCTGTCTCTGCATCAGGGCTCTAGCGATGCCGCGACGCCGAAAGTCGGGGTCCACCCCGCCGATCCAGGAGTAGAATCTTCCTGGTCGCTCCTCGTAGCCGAACTTGTAGCCCACCACCTGGCCCTCGATGAGGGCCACCAGCAAGAGCTTGCGTCGTCCTTTCAGGACTGAGCGCAGGCGCCGCCTGCTCAGGGGGCCGAGCACCCGTCGGTGCAGGCTCAGCGCCAGGGGGAGGTAACGCCGCAGGCGCTCACCCTTCAATCTCAGGATCCGCATCGTAAGAGCTCCTCAGTGTGCGTGCCAGGCGGGTCAGGAACAGCATTTCGTGCTCGTCGGTAATGTCCGCCCGGGCCTGGTTCAGCTCGCAAAAAAGATGAGCCGCCAGCAGCACCAGGCAGCCCGGGTCGTCGACGTGGTGGGCCCGGGCATAACGCACCGCCTGGTCGGTCCAGTTCAGCACCGGGACGTCCCCTTTCCAGAGGATGGTGGGACCGAGCAGATCGGCTTTCCACATGGTGGTGCTGCCCATTCGCTCGACCAGGTGCAGCCAGGGCCCCCGGGGGCGCTCGGGGCAAAGCAGGCTGAACTCTCGCCGCAGCGAGGCCAGCAGGCGGCGCTCGGGCGTATCCTTCCCACTTCCCTCCGTATGCTTGCGCTCACGTCGGGCGACCTGGTCCTTCTTGCCCCGCGTGTCGGGGACCAATTGCTCCAGGCTTGCCAGCCTGTTCGAAGCTCGTTTCACCAATATGTCTGCTCTCTTGTCCAACCCGCTCAGGACTTTGTGCCAGCCGGAAGCCACCAGGCGCAGGCCGCGGTTGGCCAGAGAGGCCACCTCCACTCGCTGGAGCCGAGACTTGCCCACCAGAGCTACGGCCGCCTCCCATTCCAGGCTGTCTGGCTTGAGGACGGGCAGAACCGAGGCTTCTCCGCTGGCCGGAGAACCGGGGCGGTCCAGGTAGGCCACCTTTCCGCGGGAGGCCTCTTCCAGCAAAGCCGAGGCGGAGGCCAGACGGCGGCCGGCAGCTGGGAACAGACTTAAGGGCAGGATCTGCTCCAGGGCCTGACCGGGTAGATTGTTCGAGCCCAGGTCTCGCCGGTGAGCGGCCAGAAACTCGAGCAAAATCCGTCGTGATGCTGCATTGGGGCGCTCGGAGTAGCCCCCGGCCAGGACTCTGACCAGCTCCACTCGGAAGGCGGCCAGCTCCTTCACCTGGGCGCGGTTGAGCTTGACCGTATCGTGCAGGTCTGAAAGCTCAAAACGGCCCCTGAGCCATCCCGCCAGAGCGTGGCCCCCGATCTCGGCCAGCGGGCTCTGGCCGTCGAGCAAGATGATGGTAGCCTGTTTGGACGAGCGGGGAAGGCCCAGACGACCGGTCAGGTGGTCGCTCGAAAGCTCTCCCTCCACCAGGCAGGCCGGTAACCGAACCTTCAGACCGGCCGCTCGGCGACGATTGCGGCGGCGGGCCTCGTCCTTCATCAGCTCATCGTGATCGGTATGCACCGGGCGGTTGAAGAGGCCTGTCAGAAGCTGGCGCTCGCGCGGACCGGCGCTGACCACGGGTCGGTCGCCCAGGGGGGCGAAGGGGTAGCCGGGCTCGATCACCGGCACGGCCTGGTGGTTCTTGAGACGCTCTTTCAGCTCGTTGAAGCTTGCCGGAGGGGCGCAGTGCATGGGCACCAGGGGCAGGCTGGCCAACTGATCGAGCGCGGTGCGGGGCAGGTTGGTGGTCAAAAGGTGCAACAACATCCAGGCACGGGCGCTGCCCGGCGAGCATGTCCGGGCGGCCTCCAGGGCCAACTCGCCCAGGGCCGCGCGGACCTCCTCGAGCATGGCTTGAAAACTCTCGTCGCGCTTGAACTTGCGATTGGGCAAGCGGGTCAGCCCGTGTGGCCCCACGATGGCCCGGGCAGGGCCAGGCAAGAGGCCAGGCATGGTGCCCAGACCGGCGACTTCAAGCAGTCCGGTGAACTCCTCGTCGCTCAGTCCCACCTCGCCGAAGCGTGGGCCAGGAAGAGCGCGCTTCAGCCCGAGCGCTTCTTTCAGGCGCAAGGACGAGAAATCGGGCGGGGGAGCCTCCTCGCTGGGGGTCAGGTCGATCCTCGGAACCGGAGGCGGAGTAGCCGGTCGGTAAAGCTCAAGCCGCAGCCCTGGCAAGAGCTTCTCCAGCGTCGCGCGGTCCGGCTTATACAGCACCCGGGCCCCGGTCGGGCCGTCGCTGAAGGTCATCAGAAGCCGCCCGTTCTGGAGTAGCTCGACTTCCAGCTCGGCCAGCGCCATGCGCTCGGAGCCTCCCCGACTGGGGAAGAGCGGCAGCGAGGAGGCCCGGGAAGCCAGCTCGGGTTGTCGGGCCAGGGCTGTGAGCAGAGCGCTCTCCCAGCCGCTCAGCTCCTCGGGCGTGTTACTCAGCTCGGTAGCCAGCAGCTCGAAAGCAGCCAGCTCGGCCTCGCGCAGGCGATCCACCACCTCCTGCCAGGCCCGGTCGCTCTGGACTCGTTTCCAGTCACGAGTGGGGTTCAGCCTGGGGCTGTCGACAATGGCATCAAAGGGCCAGATGGCCGGCTGGAGGCCGCGCTCCTCCAGCTCCACCCCCTGGCGCAGCACGGTCACGTGGGCCCGGGGAGGATTGCCGGCCTGGCGCAGGCGCAGCTCGCCCTGGATGTCATCGAACTGGAATGGGTGCGTGTGGGGTGCCTGGCCCAGACGGGGAGAGCGGGGGGTGGCCAGGCGGGCGGCGAGCTGATTGAGGTTGTCGAGGAGAGGACGAGCGTCGATTAGCTTCAGGCCCAGCTCCTCGCGCAGCATGCTCATGACCGGTCCGGTGGCGCGCACGATGGGATAGTCGGGTACCGCCCCGGCAGGCAGGTTGGCGGCCAGGGCCGGAGCGTGAGCCGAGACGGCACCAACCTGTTTGTGGCGGCGCAAGGCGTCCAGGCTGACCCGGTTAGAGGTGAGGGTCGGCAGCAGCTCGAGCGTGGTGGCGGGCGACTTCCTCGGATCGTGCAACAGGCTCAGGATCAACTGATCGTAGACCCGTGCATCCTGGCCTGCCGTTTCGGCGAGCAGGCGGTAAAGCTCGGCCACTTTCTTGTTGAGCAGGGTCCAGGCCTGGCGATACTCCTTGCAGTCAGGGTCGGGGCCGCTGAAGTCCTTGAGCACCTTGACCTCGTCCAAGTCGAGCACGGCTACGAACGAGAGCTTGTCCAGAATGCTGCTGCGCAGCAGCTTTCCCTGCAGCAGGATGTGCAGGTGCGAGCCCTCAGCTGAGGCCTGGTAGGGGATTCCCACGGCCAGAAAAACCCCCTGGCTTTCGGCCACGGTTTGAACCGCGTAGTCGTCGGCAGGAAGCTCGCGGGGCCGGGGGGAGCTCTCCCAGCGCAGACGATTGTTGTGGGCCGTCACCTGGGCCAGTAGCTCCTCGCGCACATCGCGCAGTGTCATCTGGCGTTTTTCCAGGAATTGCCTCGTCTCGAGGCCGTCGAGGTAGAGAATGCGCAGTCCCTGGGGCTCGAAGGCCAGGCGCATCTGGGTTATCGGCACGTACCCGAGGCGCTTGCGTTGCTCCTCCAGCTCGCGATAGCTGTAGCGAAGCTGGTGCGGACCGGGGAAGAGGGGGAGCACGTCCACCAGCTCGCGCCAGCGCCCCTCGCGGCGCCAGGCGCCCAGGCTCAGAAAGAAGTGGCGATGACGCTGCAAGAGCCGGTCATCTCGGGCGCAGCGCTCGGCCAGTCGGGCCAGCTCCTCCAGCGTGTCCTGCTCGACCTTTTCGAGGGCCGTGCGATAGATCTCGTCCTCCACGACCGCCGAGTGGGAGGCGTTGAGGTTGAAGCGGTCGTCCTCTACCACGGCCAGAACCGGCAAGAGCTCGGGCTTGAGCTGCTGGCGCATGATGCCATGGAGGACCAGGTAGATGGCCCCGGGCTGGTCGGCGTCGAGCAGCTGCGTTTCGGTGGGCTGGCTGAGAAGCTGTCCGTCGAGTCGGATTGCTCGCCTCGAGAAGCGGGCCTGCGTCCTGAGCAGCTGGACCTCGTTTGTGTAGCTGGCTTTGCGCAACACGCTCCCCCCGCGCTCGATGAGGAGGCGGTGCTGGTTGAACTGGCCGGGCATCAGGTGGCGTTTCTGGCCACGCAACTCCAGGGCCACCCCGGCGGGCGATTCCAGCAATACTCGTCGCGGCTGCAGGCGCGAGAGAGCGTTGAGACCCACGGCCAGGTAGCGCAGGGCAGGATGGGTGCCCTCGGCTACCAGCAGGTAGTCTTCCAGATTCTCCAGGTCGGCGCTTTGAAGCGGGGCGCCGTCAAAGCGGAGCTCGAGGCCCTCGGGGCTGACCTGGATCTCCAGGGCGGGGCTGCCCCCTGCGAAGGCGGCCGCGACCAGCTCGAGGATGTAGTGCTCGGGGTCGGTCAGCTGAAAGCGGGCCATCTTGGAGCGGGCCTTCTCGACGTCGAGCGTGAAATTGCCGTGCGAATCGAAGGTGCCGGCCTGGCGCAGGTTCTCCAGCAGGCTCACGAACGCTGCCTCCGCTTGACGGCTGCCTGCAAAAGCTGGCGCTCGAGCCTGCGCCCGTTCTCCAGCAACACCGCCCGACCCAGCAGATAGCCCGCCAGGGAGGGGTCGCGGACCACCACTCGGGAGAGGTCCTCCACCAGGGGATGACGCAGGTTGACCAGGGTGAGCTTTCTCCCTTTCCCGACCGGCTCGGCCTGTCCGGGGTTGGAGCACATCACGCTCACCCGCGAGCTCAGTCGCCCGCACCAGCTGAAGTCGCCGCCATGGAGGTTGGGTCCCGGCAAGAGCTGGTTGGTTACCTCCAGGAGCTGGGCCAGCTCGCCCTCGGGCCGGAGAGGCTGAGCCAGGAACCAGCGCTCCTCAGCCAGTGGCACGTCCAAGAACTGACGGGCCAGCTCCAGGGGCCAGCTCTCACCGGTCAACACGGCCACTTTCTGGCTCAGCAGGCTCTCGACCAGAGGGCTCAAGGCCGGGCTCCAGGCCACCCTGGGGGCTCGCTTGAGGTCGCTCAGCGACAGCTTGCCCTGGTAACATGGGAACAGCGCAAGCTCCAGGCATGCGCGGGGCAGCTCCTTCTGGCGGCCGGCCAGATCGACGGCCAGCTTCCACAGGTGGACGTCGGCGGGACGCTCGGCCAGGTCCTCAAACAGCCGCACCGGGAGCGGGCCGGTCACGGCCCGGTCAAGCACCGCCAGAGCCTTGTCGTAGTGTTTGTCCCGCACCACGTTGTCTCGGGTCAGAGTGTGCTCGAGGTACATGGAGCGCAGCTTGAAGCTCACCCCTGGGCGGGGCGAGCCCGCTCCTTCCAACAGGGTCAGGCCGCGGTTGTAGAAGCCGTAAAAGGGCTCGCTGTCGAGGCTGGGGGCGGCCACCACCTCGCTGCCGGGCACCTCCAGGCGGACCTCGGCCGGCATCCCGAGCTCGAAGGGCTGGTTGATGGTCTGTCCGTTGAAGCGGATCTCCACATCGCAGTGCTTGCACCAGTAGACCACAGTTTCCAGGCACTCCTGGCGAAACTTCTCGAAGCCGGCCCGGGCAACCGGGATGAAGCTGGTGACCCGGGTTCCTTCGATGGGCTCGTGGCGCTGCAGTCGCTCGAAGCTGCGGTCGGGGTGAAAGAGCACCCGCCAGTACTCGCCGTCGCGTCCCGAGTCGACCACCACCGCTTTCGGGTTGGGCGCGAAAATCGAGACGAATCCGATCCCGAATTTCCCGATGCGGGTGAGATCGCCCTCTTTGGTGGAGCTGAACAGTCGGGTGAGCTGGGTATCGATCACCTCGCGGTTCATCCCTTCGCCCCAGTCGGTGACCTGCACCCGAGCGCAGGCTTCCCCCGGCTCGTAGGCCACCTCGACCTCGATCCGATTGGTGCGCGCGTCCAGCGAGTTCTGGATCAGCTCACGCAGGAAGGCCAGCGGCTGGCTGAACTGCTGGACCAGGGTGTCCAGGGCCTCGACGCTGGCTTTGGGGATGACGCGGGACTTCCTGGCCATGACGAAAGTCAGCGAGCCACAGAGAGAGCGACTCTCTGTGGCTCGCTCACGCGCTCAATCCTTCTCAGGCGGTGGGGGCCATGACGCGGACGACCTGCATCTTGTCGCCCTGGCGGATCTTGTCCACCACGTCGAGGCCCTGAACCACCCGGCCAAACACGGTGTGCTTGCCGTCAAGGTGGGATTGGGGGGAGTGGCAGATAAAGAACTGGCTTCCCCCCGTATCAGGGCCGGCGTGGGCCATGGAGAGGCTGCCGCGCTGGTGCTTGTGAGGGTTGCCCTTGGTCTCGCACTTGATCTTGTAGCCCGGGCCCCCGGTGCCGGTGCCCAGCGGGCATCCTCCCTGGATCATGAAGTTTTCGATCACCCGGTGGAAGGTCAGGCCATCGTAGAAATTCTTGCTGATCAGATCGAGGTAGTTCTTGACCGTGCCGGGAGCCTCTTGCTCGAAGAGCTCCAGAACCATAGTGCCTTTGTCGGTCACCATCTCAACTTGCGGATTCGGCATGAAACACGCCTCCTTTCTTGGACCTGGGCCGAGTTCGTGGCAGGGGCACCAGTTCCTCGGAGTTTGGACACGATTTGTTCAAGATCTGGAAACAATGGTTACAGACTGGATACAAGTCGGTCCTGTCTCCTCCCGGTGAGGTGGACCTACAATGAGGCTGAAAGATCATGTCGGGAGTCTGAGGTGGAATCAACCAGAACCAGCCATAAGAACCCCGCCCCCACTGTGGCCGGGCTGCCGGTGGAGATGCCCGCGCATGGCCCGGACGAGCTGGTGACCTTCAGCGTGAAGGTGAGGCGCAGCCAGAACGGCGGCCTGCTCGCCAGCCAACCCATGCTGGCCAATGGCAACGGCACTTACCTGCCCGACGACGAGGCGTAGCGGGTAGCTCAGTCCCACCACAGCCAGAAGGGCCAGCAGATGGGCCGCCATCCAGCTTGTGAGGGCCAGGCTCAGCTTTGAGCCGGCCGCCTGATACCATTGCCAGAAGGCGACTCCGGCCGAGATCGCGCCCAGTGTCAGCATCAGCGCGCTCAGATGCTCGGTGGCACCTGCCAGCTGCAGAGGAGTCAGGGTGAATTTGCGCACCAGGCAGGCTTGTAGAAATCCTGACCAGGTAGAACCGTGCAGCCAGGCCATCCAGGGAGCCGGTAGAAGCAGCAGAGCCGGGCTGGCCACCACGCTCAGGCTGGGGCGAAAGCCGGCCCGCCGGGCCACCAGCTCGAGACAGCCCAGCCAGGTCAGACCGGCCACCAGAAAGGCCAGCATCCAGGTGCAGGCCTGGCCGGTGGGGGAGAGGTGGATGCAGCCCGACAGGTAGTAGAGCAGGGGAGCGAGCAGACTGACAGCCTCGAGAAGTGGCAGGGCGGCGGCTCCAAAGAAGGTGAGGTTATAATAGAGCCCTACCGAGAGCCCCAGCAGGGGATACAAGAGCAGGCCCAGGGCCAGCTTTGTCAGCGCGGCTGCCGGCGCTCGAGGTCGGCGATGCGCTTGTCGCGTTTGTTGAGCTCCTGGTCGAGTTGGGCCACGCAGGCGTCGTTCCTGGCCATCTCTTGTTCCAGGCGCAACTGACTCTGGGCCTGAACCAGCTCGAGAGCGGCCTGATGCTTGGCTTTCACGTTCTCGAGCGCGGCCTGTTGCTCGGCTCGCAGTCTCTCCAGCTCTTTCTGGCTCTCGGACTCGAGTCGCGTGAGGCCTTCTGAGAGCTCATCCTGCTCGGCTTCCAGCTGTAGCACCCGTTGTCGAGCCTGGTGCAACGCCTGCTGGGCCTCGGACTCGGCCTGGCGGGAGGCGCACAGCTGCTCGCTGACCTCGACCAGCTGATCGAGCCTGGCTTCCAACTCGCCCGCTCGGGCTGCCTCCTGAGCCAGCTGCTGCAGGCTTTCCTCCAGCCGGGCTTCCAGGGCATAGACCCGGTCTGTCTCTCGTTCCTGGCTGGCCTGGCTTTCGGCCGTCAGATCGGCTGCCCTGGCCTCCAGACCGCGGATCAGGGCCTCCAGCTCGAAGCTGCGCTCTTCGGCCCTCTGGCGGGCTTCCAGGCTGGCTGCTCGGACCCGTTCCAAATCGCTCAGCCTGGCCTGGGCCTCGCTCAACTCGGCGCGGGCCTGCTCGAGGTCGCGCAGCGACTGGCCCATGGCCTGCTCGCGCTCTCCTTGAAGCCAGGCTTGAGCCTGAACCTGCAATTGGGCCAGGTTGGCCTTCTGCTCTGCCAGTTCCCGCGTCAGCTCGCGACTGGCCTCGGCCTCGGACTGCCAGCGGGCCAGTTCTTGCTGCAGCGAGGCGATCTGCTGATCCCGCACGGCGATCGAAAGCAGCAGCTCGCTCTCAAGCTCGGTCATCTGGCCGCTCTGAGAAAGCCGCCGGCGCACGCGGTCGGTTTCCTGCCTCTGCAGCCCCAGCCGCAAGCGCGCCGCCCGAGCGTCATCGCGTGCTCGTCTTCTTGCTGCTGACTTGCGGGCCCCCATCGTGGGGGGGAATTTCAACCTGCGCCCGGTCAAGGACCTGCTATCAGGAGGCGCAGTCCTCGGCCTCGCCTTACCTCGATTTGCTCTTCGCCTCCTTCCCGCAACCTGGCCCGAAGACGCTTGATCAACCCGTCCACGGCTTCCTCGCTGACGCCTTCGAGCTCGGCCTCGGGCCAGACAGCGCTGACCACGTGCTCGCGGCTGACAAAGACTCCCGGTCTGGCCTCGAGCAGCTTGAGCAAATTGAGCTGCGCGGCTGAAAGAGCAGGGTTCAGTTGCACCCCGTTGACCCACACCTCCTCGCTCTGGGGGTCGAGCCAGACCCCCTTGAGGCGGCCGATGCGGCGCCCGCCGCGGGTCTCGGAGGGGTCGTGGTAGCGCAGCGACAGCGTTCCGCCCAGCACCAGCTCATCCCCGTCTTGAAGCCGAACCGGGTCGTCGCTGACGGCCCGACCGTTCACGAAGGTTCCAAAACGGCTGCCCAGGTCGTGGATGGCATAGCCCCGGTCGGTCCGGGTCAGCCGGGCGTGCCGGCGAGAAACCTGCGGATAGGCAAAGCGCAGGTCGGACGGGGGCTCACGCCCGATCACGATCTCTTCGGCGGCCAGCAGATGCCGCTGCTGTCCTTCCAACAAAAAGGCGGACTCGCTCACGAGAGCGCCTTCGAGAACCGCCCCCTCGGGACCCTACCTTGCCAGCCCCAGCCGTCGGTACTCTCCGAAGTCAGGGAAGATGCGCTCGATCGTCTGGCAGCCCAGGCGTCGCTCCAGCAGCTCGGCCAGCACCTGGCGAAAGTCCACCGTGACCGGCAGTTCGGTGCAGCCCTGCAGATCGGGCCACTGGCCGTACACTCCTCCTCGGATGCCTGGGCCCAGGGCCAGCATGGCCCCGCCCCGCCCGTGCTCGGTGCCCTGGCTACCGTTCTCGGCTAACTGGCGGCCGAACTCGCTCATGACCAGCGTGGTCACCGGGCGGTCCTGAAGATCGTCATGGAAAGCCCGCAGACCGCCCGCCAGCTCGGCCAGAAGCTCGTTGAGCGGCTCGGGCTGGTAGGCGTGGGTGTCCCATCCATCCAGGTCGACCGTTACCACCCGGACCGACAACTCGGGGCAGCGAATCAGGCGGGCTGCCTGGCTGAGCTGCCAGCCGAAATCGGTCTCCGGGTATTCGACCTGAAAGGCTCCCGGGCGGTCGGCCACCCGACGCACCAGGCGCAGCATATTCAGGGCCTGCAGAGAGGGCGGATCCATCAGGCGGGAGGCAAGCTCCTCGCGCTCGAGGCTGAAGTCGAGCTCGTCCAGGTCTTGCAGCACCAGGGTGCGCTCAAAGCCCTGCAGGGCTTGAGCGGGCCAGCCCAGGGCCAGGGCCGGAAGGCTGTCGGAATCCTGGCACAGCTCGCGTAGAGCACGGGCTAACCACCCCGTGGTCGCCGAACGGCCGGGAATGCCGCCCTCCATCCAGGTTGTGGCCTGAAAGTGGCTGCGGGTATCGCTGACCAGACCGGCGGCCGGTACCACCGCCAGACGCCCGGCCTGATAGAGCTCGCGCAAGGGAGCCAGGGCTGGGTGTAGCCCCAGCGGGCCCTCCAGCTCGAGCGGCCGGAGTACGGCCAGATTGGGGCGGCCCTGACGATAAGGGCCGCAATCACGGGGCACGAAGGCGGACAGGGAATCCCACCCTCCCCGGAGCCAGACCACCACCAGGACCTCGCCGGGTGCTCCCGGCTGGCCTAGCACGACCCGGGGCCGCAGCGAGGCCAGGGCCAGAGCGGCCGATGAGGCTTGCAGAAACGTTCGACGGCGCACAAAGTTGTTGCTCCTTTCTCAGCGCATCTGGAACTCGGCACCCAGGGCCAGCAGGGCCACCACTTCGCGCGGGCTGCTTAACCCCGTGAGCAACTCCTGGTGGTGAGAGCGGCGTCCGAGGAGCCGCTCGGTCCAGTCTTTGCGACCAGGCAGGTCCACCGAAAGGTCCAGCTCCCCGCCCAGGAGCCCCCGTACCAGCTGCCAGCGCAGCAATATCGATCCGGTATGCTGCCAGGCTTCGGCCCGGTCGGGATAGCCGTCCGGGCTGGGACGGGCGAACAGGGGTTGCCCCATCCGGTCGTAGAGGGCCAGAAAGTCCTCCGGGATCGTGTCGGTCTCGACCTCGAGGGCCCGCAGCAAGCTGACGGTGAACTCGAAGGGTCGCTTGCGCTTGGACCCCCAGGTCCGGGCGAACTCGCTCGAGAGCAAGATGGCTCGCACCACCTGGCGCAGCTGGTCGGCTTGCGTACGCTGGCTCCAGAACACCTCAGCGATGCGGCTCACCAGCTCGGGCGGAGGCTCATCGGCAACCAGGCGGCGGCAGAGCTTGAAGGCCACGTGGCGGGCCGTGCCCGGGTGGTCGGCCAGCATGTCGAGCACCACTTGCACGTCGCGTCCGTCGCGAGGCAGGTAGCGGCCAAGCACCAGCTTGTTGGAACGGTCGTGCCAGGAGGGCTCGAAGCCGAAGCGGCCATCCTCCTCGTCCACGGCCCAGCCGGTGAAGCAGCGGGCTACCTCGAGCACATCGTTGTCGACGTAGGCCACCGCCACTCCCTGGTCGCTTCGAGCCACCTGTTGCGGGTCGCGCGAGCCCTGGTAGTGGGCGGCCCCCAGCGTATGCAGCTCGAGCAGCTCGCGAGCATAGTTTTGATTGGGGCCCGACAGATCGTTGGAGCGATTGTCGAGATAGATGGCCATTACCGGATGAGAGGCCACCGCCCCCAGCATTTCTCGGAAGCTCCCCAGCAGGTGGGGGCGGATGGCGTCCCGGTCATAGGCCGGGAAGAGGGGGAGGATCTCTTCATGCTGGCCGTAGACGCTGAAGTGGTTGTGCCAGAAGTCGGCCAGCACCTCCTGCAACTGCCGTCTGCTGTAGAGAGCTCGCAGGAAGGTTGCCTGCACGGTCTCGTGGTAGGGCAGCTCGAGCCAGGCCCACTCCTCGTCGGTTGGCTCGTCACTGACCTCGTCCCAGTGCTCTCGGTAGAGTTGCTGGAAGCTCTTCGCCTGGGTGGATAGACGGTTGAGCCTCCGCTCACAGGCACGGTCGTCGATCTGCTCAGGGTGCAGCTGGCTCTCGACGAACTCGGGGAAGTCGAAATTCTCCAGCTCTCCGGGGCGGGGTCCGAAAGCGGCGCGGTTGTGGGCGATGACCGCCAGCGGCGCCGACTGGCTGGCGGGGCTGCAATTGGACAGCATCACTCCCCCGAGGGCGATGCCGGCCAGGCTGAACCATTCGCGTCGTGTCTTCATTGCCGTGCCCCCAGCATAGAGGCCGGGAGCAGGCCTAACTGGTCGCCTGAGGGGCGCTCAGGGGGCGAAGGCCTGTAGCTCGTTGCCGGCTACCGTGTAGAGCCAGGCGCCGGCCGGAACCGGGGCGACCGAGCAGGCGCCGGCCAGAGCTACGCTCCAGCCGACCAGCCCACCCTGGAGGCTCTTGATTTCGCCCTGGCGAGTGGTGACCAGCACCTGCTCTCCGTCGGTCAGAACTCCCGCCAGCTCCTGGGCCAGGCTCACCTGCCACACGGGCTTCTCCGGGCTTGGCATCGAGTAGAGGGCCAGCTGGCCCTCCTTGCAGGCCACCGCGGCCACCCCGGAGGTGGTTGCCAGTCCGACGATTTCCGAGTCGAGCTGGTCTTCGAAGCTCGGCTCGCCCGAAAGCAGGGGAAGACTGGCCAGCTCGCCGTCCTGACAACCTACCAGCACGGTATCCTCGGCTGTGAGGGTGAGGGCGCTGGGCGGCGAGGGCGCCGGCCAGCGCCAGACGACCTTTTCGCTGAAGGTGTCCACCGCCACCACCTGGTGCTCCAGAGCGACGAAGGCTCCGGCGTTGCGGGCCACCGGGGCCAGTCGTACAGTTTGCCCCAGGTCCACCGACCACGAGAGAGTGCCGTCTTCGGCCCCGATGCAGGCCAGGGCCGAGCCCGAGCCCACATAAAGAAAGCCATCCTCGGCCAGCACCGCCCCCGGACCGGGGGCGCCCAGCTCGACCTTCCAGGCCTCCTGCCCATCGGGCAGCTTGAGAGCTCGCACGGTCCGACCCTGCTGCACCACGGCCAGGGGGGGCTCGGTCCAGCCGACCACGGCCAGCAGGTTGCCCCCCGGGTGACTCCAGAGCGACTTCCCGGAATCGCCCTGGTGGGCCTCAATTCGGTCGCCTCGGCTGACGAGCAGGGTGCCCTGGTGCATCAGTAAGCCCTGGGCTCCGGTCGTGGCGACTTTCCAGCGCAGCCCGGGCCGGGTCAGGCTTTCATTGAGCGTGAAGCTGCGCGCAGCATCTCCGCCCGGCTGCACCCAGTCCTCGGGAGCGGCCGGACGGTGACGTGGCGGCAGGATCTGAGTCGCCGGCAGGCTCCGGGGCGCCAGGACCCAGAGCCCGATGGCCATCAGTGCCAGAGTTGCCGCCACCAGGGGGGGCCAGTTGGGGCGCGAGGCTCCGGCTGGGAGAGGAGCCCCCAAAGCCTGCTTGACCGCCTGCAGGAAGGCCTGTCCGGTGGGGTAGCGATGGGACGGCTCGCGGGCCATGGCTTGGAGCATGACCGGGTCGAGCCTCATCGGTAGGTCGGGCTTGCGCTCGCTCAGCACCGGTCGCGGAGCGTGCAAGTGCTGTGAGATCAGCTCGGCTGGCGCGGCTGGAGGAAAGGGTGGTTCTCCGGTCAGCATCTCGAAGAACACCAGGGCGGCGGAGTAGAGATCGGCCCGCCCGTCGACATCATCCTCCCCGGCCATCTCGGGCGCCAGGTAGAGGGGGGTTCCGAAGAGCACTCCGGTGGAGGTGATGCCGGGCTCGGAGAGCAGAAAGGCGAGCCCGAAGTCGACCAGAGTCACCCGGTCGTCGCCTGAGAGCATGAGATTGGCGGGCTTGACGTCGCGATGGATGACTCCCTGAGCATGAGCATAATCGAGCGCCAAGAGCACTTGCTCGAGAATGCGGACGGCTCGCTCGAGCGGGACCGGGCCCTGGCGCAGGAAGTCCTCCAGGCTCCGGCCCTCGACCCACTCGATGGCCAGATAGGGCCGTTTATCGTGCTCACCCATCTCGTAGAGGGCGGCGATGTTGGGATGCTTGAGCCGGGCCGCGGCCTGGGCCTCGCGCTGGAAGCGGAGGACAGCTTTGGGATCATTGAGCCGGTCGGGGCTGAGCAGCTTGATGGCGGCCTTGCGGCCGAGGCTCTCGTCCTCGCCCAGGAAGATGATCCCCATGCCCCCGGCACCCTCCTGGGAAAGGATGCGGAACCGACCGATCCGCTGCACCTGGCTCATGGTCTGGTGGTGTTTGCCGGCCTGACGATTCACCCCTGCGGCAGGGAGAAACGGCTCTCGGAGGCGAAAACCCTTGCCCATGACCCTGGCCCGACCGGGTGCCCAGAGCACTCCCGACAAGCAAAAGAAACGGGCCGACGAGACCCGCTGGCTCGGGAGAGTCAGGGTTCGGGAAGCTGACCTCATCATGTTCACCCGCCAGATGGCTGCCATGATGCGCACGGGAATTCCCATCACGCGTTGTCTCGAAACCCTGGCCGGACAGGTCGACGATCCCCGGATGCGCGATGTCATCGACTTTGTCTACAAGAAGGTCTCGCAGGGCCACATGATGAGCTCGGCCCTGGGCCAGGTTCCCCGCGTCTTTACCCACATGTACGTCAGCATGATTCGCATCGGCGAGAACACCGGTGCCCTGGCCGAGAACCTGGAGATGCTCGGTGGGTGGATGGAACGCGACTACCAGCTGATGCGCAAGGTCAAGTCGGCTTTGACCTACCCGGTCTTCGTGCTGATTCTGGCGACGGTGTTGACCCTGGGTCTCTTCTACTCGATTCTGCCCGGGTTCGTGAAGATCTTCAACGAGATGCAAGTCGAGTTGCCGCTGATCACCAAGATCGTGATGATGATCACCGAGGCGGTTCGCAATCCAGGCGCATGGATGGTCGGCCTGGGAGTAGGAGCGGCGCTCTACTTCTTCCTGCGCGATCAGGCCGCCACCGAGCGCGGTCGCATTCGCTTCTATCGGGCGGCCCTGTTCGTGCCCGTGCTGGGATTGATGCTGCGTCAGGCAGCCCTGGCTCGCTTCTGCTCCTCCATGAATGCCCTCCTGGTGGTGGGGGTGGACCTGGTTCCGGCCCTGCGACTGGCCGCCAACGCCAGCGGAAGCCCTTTGCTCATGCAGGATGGGGCCACCATGACTATCGCCCTGCAAGAGGGTGCCCTTTTGTCGGAATACATGGAGGGTCGTCGCGACCTCTATCCCGCCTCGGTCATCCAGATGGTCAGCGCGGGTGAGGAAGCTTCCAATCTGGACGCCATGTTCGCCCGCCTGGGCACTTTCTACAACGAGGAGGTCAACTACCTCATCGAGGGATTTAGCGCCGTGCTGGAACCGGTGATGCTGGCCGGGGTGGCGACCGTGGTTGGCACGATCGTGCTGAGCATCTTCCTGCCCCTCTATGGTTTCTTGAACAAGCTCGGAGCCTGAAAAGCTCAACGGCCGTAGTCCGAAAATACCCCCTTGAAACCGCCTTGATTATTTGTTAAAATTTTGTTAATGGGGTAACTCGACGGGGCTTCTCTCTTATCGAGCTGATGGTGGCGGCTTGCATCGTCATCCTGGTTATGGCCCTTTCCCTGCTAAATCTGCGGGGAGCCACCGGGAAAGCCAACGCTCGTGGTCTGGCCAGCGTGATCGCCGACCAGATGCGCTTGGCCCGCCAGGAAGCCATGGCCAACCAGGTACCCGTCGCTCTTTGCTTCCCCAGCCAGGGTCGCACCCGTCCCCACAGTCAGGGCTTCTACGTGGCCAGCGGCAACGAGTTGCCCCGCATGTCCCGGGTGGTCAACTTCAAGGACGAGTTTCCTCGTGCCGTGGCTTTCGTCGGCAACTGGCCCGAGAGCTCGGGAACGCTGACCTGCGGCCCCACCTTGCCCGGAACCAAGACCGGCAAGATCAACCTGACCAGCTGGCTGAATGCCACTATGAAAGACGACTACTGCTTCGTCTTCACCCCCGAGGGCGGCGTGGTCACCAACGGGCTGCCTTACTTCCAGGGTGCCTATCACGTCCTGGTGGCGGCCGGGGCCGAGTTCAGTTCGGCTTCCCAGCCGCCGGGCGTCCCGCCCGTCAGCCCACCGGCCTACTTTGCCCCGACCTCGTTGGGCGAGGCCTACACCGTGAGCGTCAGCTCGTCGGGAGCCGTCAGCCTCGAGTCCGGTGTGACCGGAGGCAACCCCGCTCTGATCGCCGGACCGACGGTGAGCACGCCGGTCGCCCCGGCGGCTCTGCCTCCCTTCAACCCCGGTTCGGTCGCTCAGCCCGTGGTAGCAGACCTTCAAGTCTACCCCAAGGTCGACCCCAGCGTGCTGCCTCCCAATGTGGATGTAATGGTGCCGCAGGATGGTCACGTGACCCTGGTGGTCACGGCCAACGACCCTTCCGGTCAGCAGCTATTCTTGCAGTGGACCTGTCCGGACGGCACCTTCTCCTACCCCGGGGAAGAGAAGATGCAGTGGAACTCGGCCCGGCAGGCCTGGGTGAGCTACTGGCAATGGCGCCCGCCCGACCTGGCCACTCCCGGGCAGCAGTTCACCTTGATGTGCTCGGTGCGTAACCTGGCCGGACAGGTTGCGGTACCGGCGATGCCGGCCAACTTCAACGTCGGCATCAGTCCTCCCGGAGTCATCTGCTTCCAGCGTCAGGCCACCACCACGACCACCAACGGATACAGCGGCGGCTACGACATTATGGTGATGGACCCCGACGGGGGCGAGGCCCGGGCCGTCATCCAGCGCAATACCTTCGTTCCGGCTCCCTCAGTCTCGCGCGACGGCAACAAGATAACCTGGTGCGAGGTGGGAGCCAATGGCTACCCCTCCGGGCTCTACGTGGCCAACATCGACGGCAGCGATCCTCGCCACGTCTACAACGACTTCGGCATCCTGCCCATCTTCTCGCCCCTGGGCGACAAGCTGGCCTTCATCGGGCTGCGAAACAGCGACTTCACCATGTCGGTGATCGACGCCGATGGGGCCAATCGCGTGGACCTGGATGTGGTGGCTGTTGGAGGTTATGGCTGGGACAACTCGAGCTGGTCACCCGACGGACAGAAGCTGGTCTATCAGAGTCAGTTCGCGGGCAAGAACGGCATCTGGGTCGCACCTGTTGACAGCGCCCAGGGGGCTCCCCAGCAGATCCTGGCCAGCTCGGCCACTTCTGGAACCTTCAACTACACCGATGTCAACAATCCCTCCTGGTGCCCCGACTCTACCAACGACGCTATCTTGTATCAGAAGGCGGGGCAGTTGCTTCGTATGACTAGCGCCGGGACTCAGGTGCCCTTCCCCCAGGCCCTGACTGGCTATATGGCCTCCTTCTCGCCGGATGGCTCCGAGATTCTGCTCGGACGAGGCAACCTCTACCGGGTGGACGCGCTTGGAACCGGGGGTCTCAAGCAGATCACGTCGTTCAAAGAGTATGTCAACTACCCCTCGTGGGGTCCGTGAGTCTGCGCCTTGCGAAACCGGGCCTTTACCCTGGTCGAGGCGCTCATCTCGATCTTCTTGATCATCGCTTCCTTCCTGATCGTGGCCACGCTGTTTCATACAGGCCTGCGTTACGTCCATCGGATCGAAGCGCGCAACCTGGCGGTCTTGCTCGCCGAACGACGCATCGAGGAGATGCGGGCCCACGCGCGCAACCGTACCGGGGCCCAGTATGGTTTTGCCGACTTCACCGCATTCACGGGGGGGGCGGCGACTGACCCCGACTTCCCGGGCTACCAGGTGTCAGCCACGGTCAATGATCTGACCGTCTTCTCACCTTCCCAGGGCTACGAGCCGACCACCCAAACTCGCACCCTGTCTCGCTCGGCCAAACAGGTCAAGGTCACCGTGACCTGGGATCAGGGCGCCAGCGACCTGAGTTTGATCACCTTGATCGGAGAGCCAGCCGCTACCGCCAACCCTACTCGTCGCTTCCGCAACATCAATCCGATCGTGGTGACCCCGACCGCTCCACCGATTCCCCCTCTGGTCACCCGCGATCAGGATGTTCCTTTCAGGGTCACCGCGTACGACCAGTTCGATCAACCTATCGAGGACCTCTTCTTCCAATGGTACATCCAGCCAGGCGATGGCAACGCCACTACCTTCCAGAGCCCCGATGGCAAGAACGCCACCATGAGAAACGTAGTCAACATCCCGGCCCAACCCCCGGCCTACTCGGGAGGTCAGGTGGTGGTCGTGGCCCGGGCTGTGTTCCGGGGTCAGGAAGCCTTTGGCTACTCTCAGCCCATTGCGCTCCAGCCATGAAAGATCGCAGAGCACACGGCGTCAGCTTGCTCGAGGCTCTGATCACGCTGGGCCTGGTGGGAATGCTGCTGGGGCTGTGCGGGTCTTTGCTCGTGGGCTACTTTCGGGTGCTGAAGTTCTCGGCTGCCAAGGACAATTCGTGGTTGGCCGCCCAGGTGGGCATCCAGCGCGCCGTGGGCGAGTTGCGCGAGACCGTGGCCGTGATCACCCCCTCCTCGGGGGGAAGCGCTACCGAGCTTCGGTTTCGCAAGCTCGACCCCAGCGCCACCGATGCCGACAGCTCCACCTGGCTCCCCAAACCCATTCCATCCCCCGTTCCGGTGGCCTTCGATCCGTATCCTCCCGGCTTGTTGCTCGAGATCTGCTACCGCAGCCTGGGCGACGGCCGGCTGATTCGCGAAGTCGGTCCGGCCGGGGGGGCGCCCACCAGCAGCGAGGCATTGTGTGAGGGGGTGAGCGGGTTCCGGTGTGACTCTCTCGCTGACGGTTCGTACCAGCTGGTGGTCTCGGTCCAGGAAGAGAAACTGGTGCGCACGCTCACCTCGCGTGCCCTTCCCGAGGTTCCATGAGAGGCCGCCGTCCGGGCTTCATCATGATCGCCGCCCTGCTCATCACAGTGATCCTGGTAGTGGCCGGAATGGCTTATCTGGGGTCGCGGGTGGCCCAGTACCGGGGGGCGGCCAAAGGCCTGGAAGCGGCTCAGGCACGGGCCCTGGCTCGGGCTGGAATCGAAGACGCGCGGGTCAAGCTGGAGAAAGACTATCGATTTCCGCCCCAGTCCGCCTATGATCAGCCGGTTTTTACTTATTCGGAGGACGTTCGTGACGGCGGCACCGTCATCGGCAGCTATACGGTCTCGATCGATGAGATGCACCGCAGCTCCCCGTTTTTTGTGCTGCGCATCACCTCGGTGGGCGTGGTGGGAAACCGGACCAGCCCCAGCGCCCAGGCCACCATCCGAGCCGACCTGGATACCTCCACGGCCGACCCGAACCGTGTGTTCCGTTTTTTGCGCTGGGAAGAATCCACCAATCTCTAGGAGGTCGAATGTCCAAGCTATTCGTTCTGGCCTGCGCGGCGATGCTGGCAATGGGATGCTCCAAACCATCCGTCGAGGAGTCTGGGAGGGCCGGCACGACTTCCCCGGCTACTCCCGCGACGGCCACGAAGACGCCCGGAGAGGCAACTCCGGGCGCTGCGGCGGCGGGACCTGGTGCCAGCGGACCGGCCAACTCGGCGTCGGCCGGCAGTGTGCGCCCGCCCGCGGGGGTCCCGGACGCCAAATTCAATTTCTCGGCTCCCGACGCCGGAGCGGCTCCTTCTTCGCGCAGCCCCGCCCGGGCGGCCGCGGCCAGGCCGGTGGCCGCCCCGGTTCCCAGCTATCCCAACGCGGGCGTGCTTAACGATCCCGTGACCGGCAAACCGATGGCGCGTCAGGTCACCAAAGAGGGAATGATGCTCGAGAGCGGGGTGGACGAGAAGGGGAAGCCTTTTACCCGGGTGGTGCGCTAGACTTGCTGGCCTGAGCCATGAAGCGCACCAGCGTCCCCTCCCCTTCCTGGCTTGCGGCCTCGATGGTCCGGGCCAACATCTGGTTCAGCCGTTGCTCGGTCTCAAGCTGCTTGCTCGCGACCTTGTCCCTGGCCAGGCCGGCCCCCAACACGCCGACCGCTCCCAGGAAGAGCGGATAATAGCCCGAGACCAGCGCTCCCGCCGACCAGAGGGTAGCCAATCCGAGTTGTACCAGGCGGCTTCGGGTCTTGCCCTGCTCGAGTTGACCGAGCATGGAATCGGATACCTTCTTGAGGGAGGCAAGGTCGAAATGGGGCCCCTGCTCGGCGGGTATCTGGTGGTGGCGGGCCATGGCAGCCGCCAGAAGCTCCATGTCCGAGCCTGGCTCCGGTTGACCCAGCTGCGATTGGATTCCCAGGAGGGCGTCGAATCGGGTGTCCTCGCCGACCGCTCGAATCTGCCCGAAGCTGCGGAAAGGATCGAGCTGGTCGATCTTGGTAGCCACGCCGACCTGTAGCAGGGCCAGCTCGGCCGGGGGCAGGAACGGCTGCCCGTTCTCCTCGAGCAGCAGCTCGGGCCGCTTGTTCGCCAGGGCAACCTTGACCCGCTCGCAGGCCTCGTGGCCGTGTTTCTCGTAGCCTTTGGCAAAGGTCAGGGCGTTGACCAGGAAACAACCGGTCGCCAGGTCCTTGCGACTCTGCTCGGTGGACAGGGCCTCGGCGGGGACGCCTCCGAGGTGCATGGCCTTGATATACTCAAACATGCACTGGCGGCCATGCACGGGGTCGATCCCTTGAGCCTCCAGCTTGTCCTTGACCCAGTCGAGCTTGAGAGCCGTGTCCAGGGCCTGGTGATCCTCCTCCACGAGACCCCCTTGCAGGATGGCCCCGGCGTTTCGATAGGCCATCTCGCTGGCCACCTCGGCCTGGTCGAGCAGGCTGCCGGGCCCGGTCACCAGGGAGTGAACGACCACTCCTCCCATGGTATCGGCCACCGGGGCCATGGCCCGGTCGACTTGAGGGGCGGGCGCCTGAGAGTCGGACGAAGCCGGCTTCCAGACCCCGTCTTGCAGCTCGGAGGTGGGGATCAGTGCCAGGGTGGAGCCTTCCAGGTGGCTCGCCTGCTGCTCGGTAAAGCCCAGGGAAACGTTGAGAACGCTTTCCTGGCCATCGCTCAGCCCGGCCTTGCGGGCATCCTGCAGGGCCTGCTCGAGGGTGCGGGTGGCCCCCACCTTGCCTTCGGAGCCGATAAAGTACTCCTTGTCCGGCGCCTGGCTCAGTCCCAGCGCTTCGGCCGCGAAGACCACCGGCACGAAAGCCTTCTCCTGGTTCTCGGCCGGGACCGGGGAAAGATCCGCGAAACGAAGCTCGGGAACTGCCGCGGTCTTTTTCTCCGCCGCCGGCTGCCAGCGGCCCTCGGCGACCTCGTGCTCGGGCACGAGAGCCAGGGTGTAGCCGCCCAGACCGCCGACCAGGCTGGCGGGAAGCCGAATGGAGATGTTGTAGTAGCCTCGCGCCAGAGGAGCTGCTGTGCTCGGAGCTGATGGCGACGGGGCGGGGTTGGAGGCGCTCAGTAAAGTCTGGTCGCCGGGCTCAGGTGGGGCCGGTGGGGCGGGGGAGGAGGCAGAGCGGACGGGGGCAGTGGTGGAAAGGGAGCTGACGCCCCGTAGATCACCGGCGTTCATACCCTCGAAAGTTCGGTTCGAGTCCAGTAAGGACCTGCAGGGCCTGTCACCGAACCGGCTCTTGTGAACCTGGAGATCGCAGCCACCTGGGGGGACGGATCCTCGCGCTCGGAAACCGCCCTGCTCTCCGACGACGGGCAGTGGATGGCGGTGGCCTCGGGGTCCGAGGTCGCCTGGAAGCTCGCCCTGACCGGCCAGGAGCTGGAGCGCTTCGAGGCCGGTCTCACCTCTGTCCTCAGCTTGGCGCTCGCTCCCGAGGCGAGCTACCTGCTGGTCGGCAGCGAGGTGGGCCAGGAGGTCACCCTGCGACGCTTTCGGCGCCAGGCCGAGGGCTGGGCCCTGGACAGCGAGTTTGAGGCCCACCGCAGCACCACCGCCCTGGCCGTGGCACGGGACGGGCAGGTTTTCGCCAGCGGCGGGGGAGAGGGCCTCTTCACCATGTGGAGCCGCGAGGGATCAGACCTGTGGAGCGCCGAGGGGCCGGGAGCCATCGGAGCTCTTGCCTTCTCTCCCGACGGCAACCAGTTGGCGGTGGCCCGCCCCGGCCGGGTCGAGGTCTGGAGCCGCGAGGGGGAGCCTCTCTGGAGCGCCTCTGCCGGCTCACAGCCCCTGGCACTGGCCTTCAGCCCGGACGGTCAGTGGCTCTTGTCGAGCTGGCCGGAGGGCCTTTACCGGATGCGCTCGGGCGAGGTGGAGGTCAGCCCGAGCCTGCCCTTTGCCGGCCCCGGTTTCGAGCCTCAGGCCCTCTTCAGCGGTCAGACCTGGTTCGGGCCCGGCGTCTCCTCGGGCGGGGCTTTGCGGCTTTGCTCCTGGCAGGGGCTGGAGTTATGGCGCGATCAGTATCGTCTGTGGCGCTCGGCCCCCCTGGAGGAGCTGGCCGTGGGATCGGGCCGAATTCTGGCTTGTGGCGGTCACGAGCTGGTGGTGCGCGACTTTCAGGGAACCGAGCTGGCCCGCCATCGCTCCAGCGGCAATCTCGGGAAACTGGCGCTTTCGCCCGCCGGGAGGCTGGGCGGCTGGAGCGTCGGCACCGAGCTGGTGGTGCTGGAGCTAGAAAGCGGCTCGGTGCTGGCCCGCGCCTCGGAGCGTAACCTGGCCTTTCAGGTTGGCGAGCAGCTGGTGTTCGGAAAGCTCCTGGTCTATCCGGACTGGAAATTCGAGAGCGATGCTGCCCTCACCGACTACTCTGACCTGGTGGCCCCCAAGCACGTCCTGGTCGGGATGGACCGGATCTGCCTGCCCGTGCCGGGGGGCGGATTGCGGCGCGCCCGGTTGCGGGACGGAGAAAGCGATCAGACCTACTACTGGACCTCGCCGCATGATCGCCATCAGGTGCGCGACTCCTGGCTGGTGGCCTGGAATCACGAAGCCATCATGCGTTGGCGTCTTGAGTCTGGAGAGCTGGTGGATGTGACCCCCTGTCCCTCGGCTGGGCTGGCGGGGGTCGCCGTCTCGCCTTCCGGGGAACGGGCGCTGGCTCTCTCGGAAGGGTCGGCCCGGCTTTACGACCTGACCGAGCAGCGGCTCCTGGCCAGCCTCTTCATGCTGGAGGGGGGCGACTCACCGACGGTGGTGGCTGCCCTCGACCAGGACTCGTTCCTGGTGGGCACCAGCCGGGGGGTGCTGCACAAGGTTGTCGACCGCTCCTGTCGTCGCTGACTGTTTAGTCGCGCTCGAAGCCGTGAGTGGGGCGCTCGGTGGCCAGGCCGGCCGCGCCGGCTCCCCGGGCGATGTCGATGATGTCCTCTTCCTCGGTCTTGCCAACCCGAATGCGACTGCCCGAGAGCGACCACTCCAGCCGCTGGCCGTCGGTTCCCGTGCGGCCGTCCAGGAAGGCTTTGAAGGCCCCGCCCTGCATGTTGCGGGCCCAGAAGCCAGCCGGCTCGGCAAACAACGTGCGACCATCGTGCTGCGGCATGCCCACCTGGCTGGCCGTTTCCACCAGGGCCCGGGTTTGCTCGCGGGTACGTCCGAGCACGGCTGGATTGTCTTGATCCGAAGCCAGGTTGAGGGCCAGCACCAGCCGGTCGGCCCGGGTGCGGTTCAAGAACTCTCCCAGTTGGCCTGAGAAACGCTGGAAGTTCCTGGCGTTCTCGGCGTCGATCAGGGGCAGGTTACTGGGATCGAAATTCAGAGTGGACAGGCTTACCTTCTGGCCAGTGGCCGGGTCGATGGCCTCATATTTGGCCGGCAGGACGGCCAGGGCGGTATCGTCGGTCTGGGTGGCCGAAGACACCGGCAGGTTGTCAGTCAGACCGCCGTCCACGAACTGGATGCGCGAGCGCTTCACGTCATACTGCCCGGGCTCGGTCTCGATGGCCCGGAAGACCTCCATCTGGGGAGCCGCAAAGAAGGCCGGCACCGCCGCCGAGGCGATGATGGCCCCCACCACGTCGAAGTTGGGGGTGGTATCGCTGGACAGCACCATCCGCCCGTCCCCGTCGATCTGCTTGTAGAGCGGATCGGTGGGCGGGATGTCGGTGTTGAGCGCATTGGTGGTCACCTTGAGCTTGTAGGGCAGATCGCGGAACAGCACCGGGCGCCCTTCAACCCCCAGTTTCTTGGACAAGAGGTCGTAGAAGACCATATACATCTTCTGCTGGGAGAACAGGCCCGTGCGGTTGATGCCGCGCACTTTGGGGTCCACCCCGCCCATCATCCAGACCGCGTCCGAGTTGAACTTCTTGAAGTCGAGCTTGGCGAGAATCTCGCCCACCTCGTCGGTGGTGTAGCCGGCCGCCAGGATGCCGGCCGTCAGGGCGCCGGCCGAGGTGCCCACGAATTCGTCGATGCCGAAGCGGCCATTGGAGTTGGAGAGCGACTCGCGCAGCTGGCGCAGGCATTCGACGTAGGCGAAGCCTTTGCCGCCCCCTCCCTCGAGCACGACCGAGACCAGCTTGCCGTTGGTATCGGCCCCCTTGCCCAGCCACTCCACCTGGCTCGGGCCCGGCCTCAGGCCGGTCACGCTCTGGGGACGGTCCTGCCAGAAGTACTCGCTGATCCCCAGCGGGTCGTCTTTGAAGTCGGCCGAGGCCGTCACCACGCCCGGGTCGACGTCGCCGTAGCGCTTGTCGGCGGTCGTGATCCACTCGAGCAAGCTCAGGTGGCGGCCCACGTCGGCCAGCACGTCCGGGGGCAGGGGCCTGGATCCGGCCCAGAGGGCTTTCAGCTCGGCCAGGCCGGCCGAATTGGCCGTGATGTTGTCGAGATCGACCCCGCTGTATTCACTGCCCAGCGCGGCGAGCAGCCGTTGCTCGCGCTCTTCGAGCTGAGGACGACTGGTCTGGATGGCCACCTTGACCTCGGTCAGCATGGAGCGGCGCTCGGAGATGCCCAGGCCGCGCAGGGTGTGGTCCACCACCTCGCCAAAGGCAAGGGCCCGGTCGTACGGGCGGATGGTGGTGCGCGGCGGCGGTCCTTCCAGATTTCTGAGAACCGGCGCACGGGGCGGGGTCAGCTCGGAAGCGGCGGTCTTGAGATTGAGCTGGATCCAGGTGCGGGCCGCGGTGGTCAGAATATGGCTGCGCCCTTTGGCCCCGGTCTCGCGCAGCAGCTTGATCCAGTGGCTCTGGACCCCGGTCAACAGATCGCGGTCCAGGGCGATGGCGGCGTCGGCAAACTCGGTCTTGGGACCCTTGAGCAGCCCCTTCATGAGGTCCAGGGCGTCATCCACCCGGGCGAAGGAAGGATACGGCCCAATTCCGCCTTCCCCGCCCAGCCAGCCCGGGGTCAGGTTCTTCTTGATCTGCCCGACCTTTCCGTGCAGGGCGGGATTCTCGCGCTTGAGCCAGGGGTCGAGGGTGTTGTAATAGCTGCTCAGGCGGGTGGCCAGCCAGCCATAGTACAGGTTGGCCTCAGTGTAGCCGCCCAGGTTGTTGGAGCGCTCCACCAGCGAGTGCACGGTTTCTCGGGCCAGGTACTCGGCGTCGCTCATCGAGCGCACATTGTCGTCCAGATCGACGAAGACAGGGAGCTGGCCCGCCTGGGTCTTGTTCACCATGGTATCCCAGACGTAGTGGCGGTCGTCACCGGGTTGGTAGGGATTGGAGGGCGTGGAGAGGCGCCACAGGTCCATCATCTCGCGCGCCTCGCCGACGCGCTCCTCACCGAGGTAGACATAGGCCGAGCGGGGCCCGTTCGGCCCGCTGAAGCTGTCTTCGGCCAGGCGCTTGATGAACTCGGGGGCTTGCTTGAACCCGTGCCCGTCGCGGCCGGGGGAGAGCATCTTGTAGAGGTGCTCATCTACCTTCAGCAGGTCCGGCAGCGAGAGCCCGACTGCGTCCTCAACCGCCGGGCCACCGAGCTCCACCAGGGTCGCCGTGCTACCGGCCCAGACTTCAGGGGCGCGATAACGAAGCCAGTCGACGGCGCTGAGGTCGCGCCCGCCCGGGAGCCAGCTCTCCACCCGGGAAGCCTGCCAGGCGGCCACCAGGGTGGCCAGCGAGGGGGCCACCTTCACGGTGGTACGGCCGATGGCGGCCAGCTTTCGGCCGAAGCGAGTGACCCGATCCAGGACTCCGTCCCGGTTGGGCGAGGGAAGAGAACGGCTCTGCATGAACGCATCCAGCGGCTCTGCCGGCGCGGAAGCCGCGGTCAGCGGAGGGCGCGTCGGCCCCAGCCCCACCGGCAGGATGGCAGTCGTCTGCTCGATCTTCACGGGCACATTATGGCAGCCGTTCCCGAGTGAGTCGTTACGAATTTACTTCCTTTTGGACAAGCAAATCTTAGAAACGCTGCACTGCCGAGATTCGGCAGTTAACTTCTCGTTGCGCGAGAATCCATGAGGCTCGGTTTGGACCAGTTGGGCCAATCAAATTTCGACACGGTTGGCATCGTTTCATGGTGGTGGGGTCGGTCACGATTCTGCAACAGGAGGGTCGGCCAGTTGGCGCCGAATTTGATGCATCGATGAGCCCTGAAGAGCTGCGGCGACGACTCGAGCGTCTCGAGCAGAAGGTGGACCGAAACTATCGCCACCTGGAAAGCGTGATTTTGTCCCAGCGAGAGCGGGTTGACCAGTCTTTTGATCAGGCCCGGCTGTCAATCATGCAGGTGGAGGCTTCCCTGCGCCAGGTTCAGGCCTCCTTTGGCCAGGTTCAGGCCTCCTTCGGCCAGGTTCAGGCGGCCCTCGCCGCTCAGGGCGAAGCGCTGGAGAACCACGCTGCCGAAACCAGGGACAGCATTCAGGAGCTGGTCGAGATGGTGAAATCCTTAGAGGACCGGCAGAATCCCCCGGCCGCCTGAGACCAGCTTGATTCAGGCCGACCGGCCCGCCCTGGTGCTCGCGCCCATGGAGGGCATCACCGACGCCCCCATGCGGGCCCTGCAGGGGACGATTGGAGCCTTCAGCTACGCCGTATCCGAGTTTCTGCGCGTCAGCGCCGAGCCGGTTCCGGCCCGGGTCTTCCTGCGCGAGGTGCCCGAGCTGGCCACCCAGGCCCGAACCTCGACCGGTTTGCCGGTCCAGGTCCAGATCCTGGGCGGCGACCCGGACAGAATGGCCCTCTCGGCTCTGGCTGCCTGCCAGGCGGGCGCCCGGGCCATCGACCTGAACTTCGGCTGTCCCGCTCCCACGGTCAACCGACACGACGGCGGCGCCTCGCTGCTCAAAGAGCCGACTCGCATTCGGGCCGTGGTGCGGGCGGTCCGGCAGGCCGTTCCCCCCGAGCTGCCGGTCTCGGCCAAGCTTCGACTGGGTTGGGAGTTACCCGAGGAGATCCACGAGCGTGCCGCCATGGCGGCCGAGGGCGGGGCCAGCTGGCTGACCATCCACGCCCGCACACGAGTGCAGGGCTACGCGCCCCCCGTGTTCTGGAGGCCGATCGGTCAGGTGCGCTCGGCGCTCGGCCTGCCCATCATCGCCAACGGCGACATCTGGACGGTGGCTGATTTTCACCGCTGCCGAGACGAGACCGGTTGCTGGCACTATATGCTGGGCCGCGGTGCGCTGGCCAATCCCTCGCTGTCCCACCAGATCGCCCGCGAGCTCGGGCTATCTTCTTGCGAGAACGATTGGGACTGGTGCGACCTGATGCAGCAGCTGGTTCTTCACATGAGGGCCCTGCTCGGTCACTCGGTCCGTCTCAGCCTCAAGCGCCTCAAGCAGTGGCTCAAGCTGGCCGCGCTGCACGGCGATTTCGCTGACTTTGACCGGGTCAAGCGCTGTGAGACTCTCGACGAGCTCTATGCGGTGCTGGCAGGCACTCCATGCGTGGCTGCGAAACTCTGAGGAAGATGCTGAGCACCGACTTCTCCGACCCAGAAAGCCGCCCTTATTTTCTCTGGTTTGCGGCCGGCTAGCTGCCCCGCCGCTTGTTGATGCGGATGCCGCCCACCACCACGGTCTGCTGCGTCTCCTGAACGCCCGTCTGGGTGCTCTCGACCGAGAGCATCAGGTGGCGCGACTTCTCGCCGTCCTGGGTGATCAGGAACGATTGCAGGAACTTGTCGGTCAGCTCGCGGGTGGTCGCGGGGTTGCCGCCGGCCTGGGCCTGGCGGATCCATGCGAAGGTGGGGGCCGCTTCCTCGGGTTTTCCGAGCTGGCTCACGCCGTGCAGCAGGGCGCCGTAGTCGGCCGCCACGGCCTCCAGGCTCTGCTCGGGACGGCGTCCGATCAAGAGGGTCAGGTAGTCGAGCAAGACATCGGGATGGCCCTGGCCGCCGCGCTGGCTGACCAGCTGGTCGACCACGGCCAGGTTCTTCTCCACCAGGTCGGCCGGCACGCCCTCCAGGAGAGCCTGGCCGCGGCGGGCGGTGGGCACGTCGCGGGTGGCTCCCAGCAATCGCACGAAGGTGCGCTGCTCGTCGGCCTTCATGCCCTCCAGGGTCTGGCTGGCCTCATTGACGGCTGACCAGTTGTCCAGGATTTTGTCCAGCTCCTCGCGGGTGACCGTGACCGGGTCGCCCGCCGCGGGCTGCTGCGGCGGTGTCTGGGTGGGGCTCTTGAGGAAGGCGTCCACCTTCTGCTCGAGCTCGGCCGGGGAGTTGGACTGGCTGCGCAGGGAGGCGAACGTCGGCCCCGCCTGATCCACCTGGCCGCGCTCGGCCATGGCGCTGGCCAGGCGGCTGAAGGTGGCGGCCTGGCGGGCCAGGTCCTCCGGGCCGTTGGAGAAGGCCGCCAGCATCGCAAAGTCGACCAGCAGGTCCTGGGCCCGGGCGCTGGAGGAGAGGTGGTCCACCACCCCCAGGAACGAGTCGTAGGCCGGGCCCGAGAGCCCGCCCATGATGGCGTTCAGGCGGGCGGCCCGCTCCACGTCGCCCACCCCGGTGGCCAGGCGCAAGAAGCGCTCCTTGGCCTGGGGGTCGACGGCCCGGGCGGTGAGGTGCTCGACCGCCTTGCGCGACTCGCCCAGGGTGAACCTGGAGGTCAGGCGGTCCAGAGTGGGAGCGTCCTGGGTGCGCGAGAGGATGCTCACCAGGGCTTCGGAGTTCTCCCAGCTCGAGCCGCCGTTTTTCTTGCTGGCCTCGGCCCAGCGTCCCATGGCCTGGCCGGCCTCCTGGACGCTGGGGAAAGCGCCCGCGTCGGCCAGCGCCAGCATGCCGTTGAACAGTCCTTCGGCCTGGCCACTGTAGAGGGTGTCGTTCTTGTAGGCGGGCCCCAGCGCCTCGTCATAGATGCGGGCGAGGTCCTTGGACTCCTTGAGGAAGTCGTCCACGCTGATGCCGCGGGCCGGATCCATGCGGAAGGCGATGCCATCGTGCCACAGGTTGATCCCCTGGCCGGCGCGCAGCTCGTCGTAAGCTTTCAGGCTCTCGAGCTGCCAGAAGGCGTCCTTGTCGGTGGGGGCGGAGTAGCCCCGGATGCCGGCCAGGCCGGCGTCGGAGACGAACTTCTCGCCGCTGATCTTCTCGGCCAGGGCGGGGTCTTCGAGCTGATCGAGGTTCTCGCGCAGCACCCAGTTGCGCAGGCGCCCCACCTTGTCCAGGGGCACCTCGCTGGCCAGGCTGCTCGACTTGCCCTGGACCGAGACGTTGCCGACCTGGGCCGGATTCTCGATGTAGCTGAGAACCGACTCGGTCTTCTCGATCTTCCAGCCCTTCTTCTCCAGATCGCGCAGGGCTTGCAGCACCGGGCGGGCGTTGGCCACCGGGTAACGGGCCGGGTCGGACTTGACGGTCTTGTAGAGGTCGCGTACGGGCGACTGGCGGTCCCTGGCCTGAAACTGCATCATCTTGTGGGCCAGCACGCCCAGTTGGAGCCCTGCGGGCGCCAGGACGAGAGCCGGGTGGAAGCCCAGGCTGGCCCCGGTCATGTATCCGCCCACCCCGCCGGCCACGGCCCCCAGGATGAGTCCGCCCTGGGTGATGGCGCCCATCTTGTGCTTGCTGCCGCGGGCCAGTTTGAAAATGAGGTCGGTGAGGCCCCCCACCATGACGCCGCCGATTGCACCCACGGGCACTCCGATGGCGGCCCCCAGCACTCCCGTGGCGGCTGGACCGAGGTGGTCGAGCAACACGCCGAGTCCCAACCCGAGGCCCCCGCCGACCAGGGTAGCGGCCCCCGAATACTTGCGCATCAGCATGTCGGTGCGGGTGGGCAGCTCGTAGTTGTCGAGCGGCTCGGTAGCGGCGCTCGCGGCTTTGTTGGCGGCGCTGGCCACCGAACGGGACAAATGCGGGATGGCAGGCTGAACCAGCATAGGATGACCCTCCGATTGGGCTTTTGGATCGAAGCTAGCTCAGAGGGCTGAACAAGGTCTGAAAGTCGGAGCAGGCCCGCATGGCCGCCCCCACGGCCGGGGCGGCCCGGTGCTGCGATTCCACCAGCTCGATTTTGGACTGGACCGGAAAGAGCCTGGAGAAGGGCTCTTCGAGCAGGCGGCCGTAGCGCTGGCCGAGCACGATGCGCTCGACCTCAAGACCGCGTAGTTGCAGGAACTCGGTCATGTCCCGGGCCGCCTGCAGCAAGATCTGGTTGGCGAGGGGGTCGCCTCTCAGAGCTTCCTCTTCCAGGCTGGGCCGGGGGTCACGGCTCTTCTCGGCTCGGAAGGCCGCGTTCCAGGCCGAGGGGGCCAGCCGACTCTCCCAGCCCAGCTCCCAGGCGCGCGGCGCGATGGGCCCGGCCACGCCGTCGGTCAGGAGCCCTTCCGAGACGCCGGTTCCCCCGCCCAGGTAGTAGCCCGAGCGCACCCCCACCAGCTTGCCGGGGGGCACGGTCTCGCCCAGCGCGGCCAGCTCGCCGTCCGAGCCGAGCGGGCCAAGGTGCGTGTCGGCCGGGAGTTGCTCGGCCAGGCGGTCCAGGAAGTCGGAGCACGGGGCGGCGTGGTTCAGCCGCTCGATGCCCCGCCGGTCGCTCGTCTTGACCCCCGGCATGGCAAAGCCCACCACCGTGGGCCCCTGGATGAAGCCTCGCAGGAGCTCGGCGCAGACTTCGACCCAGTCGCGTCCGGCGTAGAGCTCTTCGCAAGACTCCAGAATAGAAAAATTCTCAGGCGCGATGCGGTAAACGCGCACCCCGCTGGCCCCGCCATCGACTCCGATCAGGTTCACAGGCAGGAGTTTCTCCTTCGATCGGAGGACTTATGTGCCCCGTGCGTCACCTGTGGCCCCTTTCGTTTCTCGCCCTTCTCAGCGTTTTATCGCTGGGCTGGCTCGAGCGTCCGAGCGTCGTCCGGCCCGCGCCCGAGCCCGACAGCTCCGGCCTGAGCCGGCTTCTTTCTCGCGGGCTGGTCCCCTACCGCAGCCTGCCTGAAGGCCAGCGCCTGGTGGAGCCGACCGATCCGGCCGCCGACAGCGAGGGGGCGGCCATGGTGTTCATCTTCCACCCCCCGCATGGCGGCGCGCCGCGTTACTACTACTCGCGCGGTGGCAAGCCCGAGCATGACCTGAGCGCCGTCATCGAAAGCGAGGCTGCTCGCCATGGCCTGGATCCGCGCCTGGTGGAGCTCATCATCCGCCACGAGTCCAACTTCGACCCCTACGCCCACTCTCCGGCCGGGGCCCAGGGGCTGATGCAGCTGATGCCCGAGACGGCCGCGTCGCTGGGGGTAAGCGACCCCTTCGACCCGGCCCAGAACGTGGCCGGCGGCACCGCTTACCTGGCGGCCCAGCTCGAGCGCTTCCAGGACGTGCGATTGGCCCTGGCCGCCTATAACGCCGGCCCGGGCGCCGTGGTGCGCCACGGCGGCGTGCCGCCCTACGCCGAGACCCAGAGTTACGTTGCCTCCATCTGGAGAGACTACACAGGGGAGCCCTGATCGCATGAAAAGGTTTGTCTACCTCATCCTCGGTGTCGCCCTGTTGCTGGGCGCGCCGCGCTGCGGGGGCCCGACCCCTCGTTTCACCACCGTGGCCCTGGGCACGGAAGGTGGGCTGGCCGAGGGCAACCTGACCAGCTTCCTTCTGGCCGAGAAGGGCACCACCGACTACCTGTGCCTGGATGCCGGCACGCTGCTCTCGGGCCTGCGCACCGCCCGGGCCAGGGGCAGCTTCAAGGACGTCAAGGTACCCGAGGAATCCAAGCTCTCGGTGGAAGGCCACGTATTGCAGAACTGCATCCGGGCTTACCTGATCTCGCACGCCCACCTCGACCACATCGCGGGCCTGGTGATCAACTCCACCGACGACGGCTCGCGACCGATTATGGGACTTGATCCCACCATCGACTACATGCGTGACCACGTCTTCAACTGGAAGCTGTGGCCCAACTTCGGCAGCGAGGGTCCCATCCCGCTGGGCAAGTACACCTACCAGCGGGTGCAGCCCGGCCAGGAATACAAGGTTGCCAACTTCACCGTGACGCCGTTCCAGCTCTGCCATGGCAACTGCTACCCCTCCACCGCCTTTTTGATCGGCTGCCAGGGCGACTACGCTCTCTACTTCGGCGACACCGGGCCCGATGGGGTGGAGAACGGGGAGCGCCTCACGGCAGTCTGGGAGCACGTGGCTCCGCTGGTGCGCGAGAAGAAGCTGCGGGCTATCTTTCTGGAGGTCAGCTATCCTGACGGGCGCAAGAACGAGGAGCTGTTCGGACACTTGACGCCCTCCTGGATGCTCAAGGAGCTGCACCACCTGGCCGAGCTGGTGGACGCCAAGAAGCCGGGCAAAGCTCTGGGCGGGTTGAAGGTGATCGTGACCCACATCAAGCCCAGCCTGGAGGAGGGAGCCGGCCCCAGGTCCCGGATCGCCTCCGAGCTGAAGGCTCAAAATGACCTGGGGGTGACCTTCATCCTGCCCGAGCCGGGGCAGCGGATCGATTTCTAAGGCCGCGTCTCGCGGCTTCAGGGCACAGCTCCCGCGCGTTTTGATTCTGAACAGGGCAACGCGCAGGAGTGTAGCTCGCCCTGCAGCATCTGCTGGGCCGCGGCGTGCTTTTCGCTCGTCCAGAGTCAGTTTAACGCTGGCTTTGTCTCGATCTCGGCACGCGCACACCAGAGGGGACGGCTGTCTCAACGTCGTATCCACACGACAGCACCACCCGGGGGAAGATACTGATCAGGTCACATCAACAACACGTTTGTGACGAAGCGGATGCGGTCTGGATGCTGGGCATTGTCTGGCGTCGCAGGCCTGATTTCGTTGGGCGCAGCGGTTTGCGGCTGTGCTAAGGCCGGCGGCTCGGGCCTGTGATCGTCGGAAGGGCTCCCGCTTCGCGCGGACCTCCTGGACGATGCGATGAGGGGGTTCAGCCTGCTCGAGATGATGGTGGCCACCCTGGTTGCCGGCATTCTGTTGGCCTCCATGGCACCCCTCTGGCCGGCCATGAACCGGGGCGCTGTGGCCACGCGCAATCGTATGGCCGCGGTTCACCTGGCCCAGCAACAACTGGAGCAGTCGCTCTCCCAGGGCTATGCCGGGGTGGCGGCGCGCAGCGGCGACGTGCAGGTCCAGAGCACGGTGCGCAACATTGCTCAGCGGGTGGACTACCACTACGAGGTGTCGGTGGCCGACGTGCCCCCCGACCTCCGGTCGGTGCTGGTGCGGGTGACCTGGAAGGAACGTGAGCGCAATCTCCAGGAGACGCTTCAAAGCCTGCTGGTGAGCCCGTGAAACGCCACGGCCTCACTCTGCCAGAGCTGTTGACCGCTTGCGGACTGGCCTCGTTGGTCCTCACCGGATTGACGGTACTGTTCGTGCAAGCGGTGCGCTACCATCGCTCCCTGGAAACCAGCCTGGATCTGCAGGAGAACAACCTCAGCGCCATGGCTATCTTATCGCGCGACCTGAGCGAGAGTAGCAGCGCAAGCCTCAGGGCCGAGGTTGGAGGGGTGGTGATGGGATCCCCGCGTGGGATGGATGGTTCCCTGCAGGCGGATACTCAGGGCCGCCTGCTCTGGCGCAAGTGGGTCTGCTACTATGTCTTCATGGTGGACGGGGTCAATTGCCTGGTGCGCAAGGAAGAAGCGCTGCCGACCGCCCTGGATACCGCCCCGATCATTCCCGACAGCGTGAACGTGGCTTACTTTCGGGGCAACCCCGCACCCTTCAGCGTGCTGGCGAGAGACATCGAGCTCTTGGAGCTAAGCGGCACCAACCCGGCCAGCATCCACCTGATCTCGCGCCTGACGAAAGCTGGAGAGCTCTACCGAATCGAAAGTCGCACTGATGTCAGCCCTAAGAATTAAGCTCCGCGCCTTCGGGTTGATTTCCGTCATGTTGTTCGGCCTGCTGCTGACGCTGCTGGTCATGAGCATTCATTCCTGGAGCACCGCCAGCATGCGGCGGGTGGCCACCTACGCCATTCAGCTTCGCTGTGAGCAGGCAGCCCGGTCGGGCCTGCAGGTGGGCCTGAGCAGGCTCAAGACCGATTCCGCCTGGAGCACGGACGTGATGGCCGCCATGCCAGACCTGCCCGAAGTCAGCTATACGGTGCAATTTTTCAATAACTTCAGCGGTGGCGGGCCTATCAATGCCAGCGACGGCACCACGGTACCAGCGGGGATGGTCTACATCCTCAGTACTGGCTCGTGCGGGCTGCAGCGCTTCGTGAGCGGTGCGCTGGCGTCCCCCGGGCAGGGCGCGGCGCTTTTTGATTATGCCCTCTTCTCCGATGGCAGGATCGAGCTCTCCACCGACAGCCGGATCGACTCATGGCCTGCGTCTCTCCCCTCAACCGTGCCCTTCCAGGTGGGTACGAACGGCATCGCCAGCGGCCTGGTGGATCTCAGCACCAACAGCCAAATTGACGGGCCGCTGATGGTGGGCCCGGGGGGTGGGCCCTCGGTGGTGGATGCCTCTACGGGCTCGTCCGTATCCGGGCCGATTACGCCCCTGCTGGCTCCCAAGACGTTCACCACCTTTACGCCCCCGGTTGTGACCGGGCCGCTGCAGTCAGTCAACCTGAGCACCGGTGACAGCCAGGCCCTGGCACCCGGCAACTACAACTCCCTGGACGCCAGCACCGGCAGCACGGTTACCCTGACCTCGGGCCAATACTTCTTCCGGGGAGGCATCGAGCTCAGTACGGGCTCCCGCATTCTCGTGCAGAACCCTTCAGGGCCGGTCATTATCCTCGTTCAGGGTGGGGTGGACCTGTCCACAAGCTCCATCAATCCCAGCGGACAACCTTCGGGGCTGCAGATTCTGATGCTGTCGGGCCGCGTGGAGCTCTCCACCAACTCGCGGATTCGAGGGGGCATTTACGGGCCCAACAGCACCGCGGACCTTTCCACCGGCTCGCGGGTTATTGGCTCGGTGGTGGCCCGGAGAGCGAGCCTTTCCACCGGCTCGGAAATCCTTTTCGATCACCAGATGGGCTCGGGAGGTGGTGGGGGAGGAATTGCGGCAGGGCAGTGGCGGCTTGCGGTGGTGCGAAACGGGCAATAGTCGTCTTCCCAAGCATTCCGTGAAGCGAACGGTTCCGAGGTCATCTCGGGATCAACCTCTAAAGTGAAGTGCTGAAGGTTTGCAGTAACTGGCGCCGACAGACTTGTATGGAGGCGCCCCCGAAGGATAGGCAAAACCTTCAGCACGTAACGCTCAACACATTAGTAATCTGGAGTCCAGACAAAGCTCTTGATGGCCTCCTCCAGCTCCGAGTCGCTCAGGGCCCGCCCGTAACCCTCGTCGCGGGCCGTTTGGGCCACCTTGAGAGCGATTCGCTGGCTGATCTCGCGTAGATTGCGCAGCCGTGGGAAAAGGCTGGCTCCCTGGGAAGCGGTGTACTCGGCCAGCGACCGGGCAGCGGCCAGAAACATTGAGTCGGTGACCCGGCTGGCCTCACTGATCAAGATGCCCAGCCCGATTCCGGGAAAGACGTAGGCGTTGTTGCACTGTCCGATGACGTGCTCGGTGCCTTCATAGACGACCGGGGCAAACGGCGAGCCGGTTGCCACCAGGGCCTGTCCCTGCGTATTGGTCAGGGCCTCCAGGGGGGTGCACTCGGCCTTGCTGGTGGGATTGCTCAGGGGGAGGATCAGGGGGCGCGCGCTGGCCGCCGCCATGGCCCGGAGGGCCGCCGGGGTAAAGTCACCGGGATGGGCCGTGGTTCCGATGAGCACCGTGGGACGCACGGCCTGGATCACTCCTTCGAGGCTGACGGGCAGGGGGGTGAACAGGCCTACTTTCTGGTAGTCCGCGGCCGGGAGGGCCAGCTCGCGCTTGTGAGGCTCGAGGTCCTGGCGGGTCTGGCAGACCAGCCCCTTGGAGTCGAGAAAGAGTAGCCTGCGCCGGGTTTCCGCCTCCTCCATTCCTTCCGCCAGCAGGGCCGCCCGGAGCAGGCCGCCGATGCCGGCCCCGGCCGCCCCCGCGCCCACGAGCAGGAACCGCTGCTCGCTCAGGGACTTGCCCTGCATCAGGACGCCCGTGAGGATCCCGGCCAGCGTCACCGCTGAGGTGCCCTGGATGTCGTCGTTGAAGCTGGGCAGTCGCTGGGCATAACGGTGCAGCAGGTTGAAGGCGTTGACCTTCTTGAAGTCCTCCCACTGCAGAAGGGCCCCGGGGAAGACGTGGCGCACGGCCTGCACGAACTCCTCCACGAAGGAGTCATACTCGGGGCCACGCAGGCGCGGGCCGCGATAGCCCACGTAGTAAGGGTCATCGAGCAGGGCCTGGTTGTCCGTCCCCACGTCCAGGCTGATGGGCAGGCAGAGTCGGGGGTGGATACCGGCTCCGGCCGAGTAGAGGATCAGCTTGCCGATGGGGATGGCCATGCCGCCCGCCCCCTGGTCTCCCAGGCCCAGGATGCGCTCATTGTCGGTCACCACGATCAAGCGCACGTCGCGCTGGCGGAAGTTCTCCAGCCGTCGGGCGATCGCGCCCCGGTCGTCGGGGCACAAGAACAGGCCCCGGGGCCGGCGGAAGATGTGGCTGTACTTCTGGCAGGCCAACCCCACCGTAGGGGTATAGAGGATGGGCGTCAATCGCTCCAGGTTCTCGATCAGCAAGCGGTAGAAGAGGGTCTCGTTGCGATCGAGCAGGGCGATCAGGCCGATGTACTGCTCTAGCGGCTCGCTCTTGGAGAAGATGTGCTCGAGCTCCATGGCCACCTGCTGCTCGAGGGTCAGAACGGCGTGCGGCAGGAGCCCCTCCAGTCCGTAGTGGCGTCGTTCCTCGGTCGTGAAGGCGGCGTCCTTGTTGCGGGCCGGGTCGCGCAAGAGCTGCTCGCCGTCGGACCAGCGGGCTGTGGGTGTTTCGGTCTTCTCCAAGGGATCCTCCTCAAGCCTGTGCGGTTCGCACGCGAAAGTGCTGCTCAGGGGCAGGATATCCAGCCGCTCCGAAGGTCTCTTTGATCACTTTGTTGGTGTCGAAGTAGACCTGCCAGTAGTGGTTGTTGTGGCAGAAGGGACGTACGCACAGGACCGGACCGTTCAGGTTGAACTCGAGGATCTCCACCACGGGAGCCGGATCGTTGAGGACGTTGGCGATCGTGGCCAGCTTCTCGCGCAGGAGCTCGATAGCCTGATTGTGGTCCACGCTGTGATTGAGCTGGGCTACCAGCTCAACGCGTCGATAAGGGTTGGCGGTATAATTTTGGATAGTCCCGGAGAACACCGTGTTGTTGCCCATGATCGTGCGGACGTTGTCGGGCGTGTTGACAATGGTGGTGAAGAGCCCTATCTCGATGACCGTTCCGGTGATCCCTCCGATGGTGACAAAGTCGCCTACTTTGAAGGGATGCAAAATGATCAGGAACGCACCAGCAGCGAAATTGGCCAGCAGTCCTCCCCAGGCGGCTCCGATGGCGATGCCGGCGGCGGCAAGCAGGGCTGCAAAGGAAGTTGTCTCCACCCCGAAGTAACCCAGGATGGAGACCACCAGGGCGATGTTCAAAGCCACCGACAGGCTGGCTTGAACGTAGAAGATCAAGGTGGCGTCGACGTTGCGGGCCTGAAGTCCCCGACGCGTGGTCCCGGTGACCAGCGAGATGAGCCACCTTCCCGCCATCCAGAGGGCCAGCGCGGCCAGTATTTTGAGGCCTGCCTCGGAGAGCAGGTTCAGCACGTTCGTCAGAACCGCATTATTCATGGAATGACTCCCTTCTAATGGTCCAGCCCTTTGCGGGCCTGATAGCGAGCGATGAGCTCGGCATTGCGTCGCTCGAGCGTGCTCAGCATGCCGTCGTGATAGCCCGGATTGACCTTATACCAGGCCCTGGCGGAGAAGTAGCTGCGCAATTCGGGGTCTCGAAAGGGCCGCCCGTGCACGGCGAAGATCTCGTTGCGCATGAGGGTCAACTCCCACCAGGAGTGACCTGCCAGGTCACTGTCCGTCAGGGCCTGCTTGCGGGTGAGAAAGCTCCAGTAAGGGCCCGAGGAGAGGATCTGTCTTCGCTCTTCGGCGCTGACCGGGACGGACAAGAGCTGGTCCCAGAGCCTGGCCGGGATGCCGAGCGCGTAGGCGTGTCGGGCATCACAGGCACCTCCCGAGCCGGCCACCACTCGCCAGCGTCCGTCCATGAAGTGCACCACCGAGTATCCGCCGGTGTCAGCGGCCAGGATGACAGCCACCCCCCAGGTTTCGGCTACCCGCAGGCTGTCGATGGTCGAGTCCGGGCTTTGGAGCAGGGCCCGGATTTCGCGCTCATCCCGGCTGCTCTGAGCCAGAACCTGGAGACACAGAATCGCGATCAGCAGGAGGATCCTCACGGGCCCACCTTACCCCGATGCCGAGGGTGGAGCGATGATCTCCGTCAGTCGGGTGCGCTCGCCCTCGGGCAACTGTTGGCCTCGAACTCGCCATCCACGGCCTGCACGTGCAATCCAGGTAAGTGAAATCGCCTTGTGACTTGAACGCATTCCCATGCTATGATTTCCCTATGAGCACAAACTTCGAGCGACGCGGTGCGGCTCTCATGGCCGTTTTGATCGCCACCTTGCTGCTCTTTGTCATGGTCAAAACGCTGGTGGTACTCACTCACTCCAAGAGCTACCAGGCCAGGCTTCATTACCAGCAGATGCAGGCCCACTACCTGTGCGAGGCAGCGGTGGCTCGCTCGCGCGCCGAGCTCGATGAGGACCCGGACTGGAACAAGGGGTTTGACGAGGAAACGCTGCCGGGCATCGACGGCACCTACTCGGTCCGTTTTCACACCGGCCCGGGCCTTTCCGTGGGCGCCAATGATTCGGTCAACAACCTGCGCGGCAAGGCCCTGGCGGCCGGCCCACGGGGCGAGGAGACCGTGCCGCCTCATTCGGCCGAGCTGATCGTCACGGCCCGAGTGGGCACGACCGAACGCCGGGTCCGGGTGCTGCTCCGCAAAGGGGGCACGATTCTGCCGTATGCCCTGTCTGCCAGCAATCGGATCAAGCTCAAAGGCCCGGCCCGCATCAACGGCATCAAGAGCCGGGCCTCCATGACCCCGACCGACGCTGAGGTGCACTCCAACGCTCCCGGGGGCGCCAACGTGATCACCTGGCAGTCGACCGTGGACGGTGAGGGCAAGTTCACCGGCCGGGCGGAGATCCAGGGAAAAGTAAGCTCCGTGAGCTCCTCCGGGGGGGCCATCAACTTCGGCAGCAATCCCGCCCAGTATTCGGTCTCCGGCGGGTTCGAGACGGGCTCAGCCGCCAAGCCCGTGCCGAACTACGATCTCGCTGCCGAGATCGCCGACGCTCAGGGCTTGCCAGGCATAGCCTCCTCGGCTGGTCCCGGTGCGGACTCAGTCACGGTTGCCGATTCGCGCTACAAGAACGGCGATCTGAGCTTGAACAGCGACCTGGTGCTTGAGGATGGTATTCTCTATGTGGATGGAAACGTGACCATCAACGGCTCGGTTACCGGAGTTGGCGCTATATACGCCACCGGGGATATCTCCTTCACGGGGAACACCAACATTCGCGCCAACGCGCCCGAGAGCGGCATCGCCATCTATAGTGGCGGGAAAATCCAACTGGCCAGCATGGATCTCGCGCAGTTCCTGGCCGAGCTCGAGGTCGGCGTGACCGACATGAATACCATGAACTCAAAGCTCGCAGAGCTTCGCGATACCTACGACGATCTGAATGTAAGCGCGCGGGAGGCTCTTCTTGCCGATGTCAACGCGGCTGCCCTCGCGTTCACGAACCAGCTGAGCACTCTGCCTCCCAGCCCCACCCGAGACTCGCTGCTCAAGCGGGTTGAATACTTGACGATCGTGACCAGCCCGGGCAATCCCGGTGCCGAGGAGGTGGAGGAGGCTCTCACCCTGGGACTTCCCCTTCCTGGCCTTCTCTATGCCGTAGTTCGCAATGAGGGTTACGACGCCACGGCGCGGCACTTTCTGCCAGGTGGGATTGGGCCCGACGACGAGAGCAGCTTCTTTGGCCTCCTCTACTCGAAGAAGTATGTTCATGTGACCAATCACATCAAGGTGATGGGCGGTATCTGGACCTACAGCGAGTCGGTGGCCACCCCGGTCGGGGAAGAGGTCGAAGGCGTCACGGCGCAAAACGGCGACATCTTTCTCTACAACGGCTGCACGCTGACGATGGACGAAGAATACCTGCGCTCGCAGCGCGGTCCGGATTCGCCCGGACCCCCCAACGTGGCCGCCTGGGAACAACTTTGAGCCGTCGCGGTCTGACCCTGGTCGAGATCTGTCTGGCTTTCTTTCTGCTCACCCTGGCCATTACGACCATGGTGGGCCTGTTCATCAGCGGTTTGCAACTCAACACTCAGAGCCAGGGCTATGTGCAGGCCACCGAGCTTGCTCGTTGCCAGATGGAAGCGATCCGCGATCTGCGTGAGTTTCCCGACCCTGGGCAGTACGACGGCCGGATTCCTGCCCCGACTCAGGATGATTTCCCTCCCCCCCCTTATCCGGGAGTGGGAGAGTTTAGGCTCGTGGTATCCGTCGAGGACCAGGACAAATTGAAGCAGGTTACCGTTGAAGCCGTCTGGGGTGATTCGAGGAACGTACGCCTCCAGACGCTGGTCTATCCGGTGGCGCCGGCTCCATGAGCAGACAGCGTGGTCACACTCTGATCGAGGTCCTGGTCACGGGTAGCCTGCTCATTTTTTTGCTGGGGATGATCCTGACGATCTACTCCAACGGCTCCAGTGCACTTCGCAAGACCGAGGCCCAGTCGGATCTGCAGGGAACCGTGCAGACCATCGTCTACCGGCTCAGTCGCGACCTGCAACGAGGCTCCCCAGCCGGGCTCTCCATTTCCGGCTCAGAGGATGCCATCAGCGTTCCCGTTCCCGACGCTTTCAGCTTCGACGACAATCACGACCTCAATTTCGGGCGCTACATCGTCTACTACCTGCAAGACCAGATGCTCTACCGGCGCGAGGTAGAGATCGACGCGGGCAACCCGGCCCACGTGAACGCTCTTCCCATCGAAGATTTCCAGGGCCTGGCGCTGGATTCTTATCGCACTGACGGGGTGCCGGTGGGCCGCGGGATCATCGAGTTCAAGGTCAGCGCCGGGGGCGGCGAGATGGTCAGCGTGACCGTGACCGCCGAGCAGAAGCGCTACGGAAAGCCCACTCCCGATACCTTCAGCCTGACCACGGGCTTTCAACTCCACAACTGATGGCCGACAGAGCCCACCCCGATCCCGAGCAGCAGGCCATCAACGCCATGCGCAAGCAGTTCCCGGGTATGTCCGAGGCCCAGATTCGGGCTGCCCTGGCTGGTCTTGGCGACGACAGGAGCGGACGACAGCTGGGCGCCCAGAGCCCTCCCGCGCCTCCGCCCTCGCCTGAGGGCAAGGCGGTGCACACGCTGCTCGAGAGTTTCCCGGGACTCTCCGAGGGGCAGGTTCGCGGGGCTCTGAAGGGCGTGGGCTCGAGCCAACCCGAGCCTCAACCGGCCGGGAAGCAGCCCCCTCCGGCACCGGAGCCCCGACCGGCCAGCAATCAGCTTCCTCCCACGCCTGAGGCCCGACCAGGACGGAGGCAGCCACGTCCGGCCCCCGAGCCTCGACAGGCCGAGAAGGCCCCCGCAGCCCTCGCGGTCCCTTCCGCCCCGGCCAGCGCCGGTGCCGGGCCGGTTCCCCCTGCCCTGGTGGTTGCCTTCTTTCGCAGGCTGCAGGTCATGGTCTCAGCCGGAACCCCGGTTCACTCGGCGCTCGACTTTCTCTCCGAGGAGCCCAATCCTCGGCTGCGCCTGGCCATCCGCGACGTGCACAATCGCATCAGCTCGGGCACGCAGCTCAGCCGCGCCCTGCAGGCCCACCCCCGGGTATTTCCTTCTCTGGCCGTGCAGATGGTGCAGGCCGGGGAGGCCACGGGGCAACTGCACGTGACGCTCGGCAGCCTGGCCGACTATCTGGAGAAGTCCCTGAACCTGAGGCGGCGCTTCGTCTCGGCGCTGGCCTATCCGGGCATGATGGCGGTGGTAGGCCTGGCGGTGGTGGCCATGCTGGCCCTGATCGTCTTCCCCAAGGAGCGCGAGGTCTTCGAGGGGATGGGGGCCGAGCTCCCCTGGATCACCCGGGCCGTCACCCGCACCTTCGAGCTCATCTTCAACCCGGTCACCCTGATCTCGAGCCAGGTCATCCTGGCCACGCTGGTGGTCACCTGGCCGACTCTGGGAAGTACCTTCTACAATGCCCACCTGCGCTACCCTGTGGACGCCCTCTTGCTGCGCATCCCCCTGCTGGGCCGACTGATCGAGCAGGCCGCTATCGTGCGCATGCTTACGGCCATGGCCACGTTCATGGAAACGGGTATCCCTATGACCGGCATGCAGTCGGTGGGGCGACTGGCCGACAACCTCGTTATCGAGAGACGGTTCAACGCCTACCTCCAGCTCATGCGGAACGGCTACACCATCGCCCAGGCCATGGAGCTAGCCGATCTTTTCCCTGCGATGGTGCTGCAGACGTTTCGCCTGGGTGAAGAGCACGGAAGGCTGGACTTCCTGATGCGCAAGACGGCCCAGATGCTGGAAGAGGACCTCAATTATAACCTGGAGACTCTGACGGCCCTGCTCGAGCCTCTGCTCATGGCCGCCATGGGGATCGTGGTCGGGATCATCGTGATCGCAAGCTCGCTGCCCACCATGCAGCTGTTGCAGAAGATCTGAGGTTTCCGCCCGAGGTGTCCGGCGGGCTCGGTAGTCCACTCGTGCGCGGCTGTGGGCCCGCGCGAGGTGTCTACGCGGCGCCGGGGCACCAGCTGGTCACCCCCAGATGTGCCTATAGAGCTCTTCCAGCATGAGCGCCTGAGCCCGGCTCTGCTCGGGCAGCAAGCGCAGGGGCGCCGCCACGGCTACCTGCTCCTGGTTGACCTCGCCGTCGCGGACGCGCTGGTAAAAACGGGCGAAGCGCTCGGGCTCGACCCCGCCGGGAGAAGGCCGGGGCACGAACATGTCGGCGCGTGAGAGGGCTGCCATCCGGTCGATCTGGCACTGGTATGCCTGGGCCAGGTCGGGATGGGTAGATTCCTCGCGCACCAGTTTCTCGAGCTCGTCCCAGATTGAGAGGGCCTCCTCCCGGCCCAGCTTGCGTGAGCGCACCCCCACGTAGAAGCTCTGATAGCTCAGGTCGCGCAGCTCTTCCCAGGGGCGCTCGAGACGGGCGTTCTGGGGCAGGAGGCCGCGCAGCATGCCGAGGTAGCCCTCCTTCTCGCGGCCCTTCTCCAGCACGCGCTTGACGATCACTAGCAACTGCTTCACCTGGAAAGGCTTGTAGATGTAGTCGTCGGCGCCCAGTCGCATGGCCCTGGTGGGAGCGTCCGGGCTCGCGTAGCCGGTCATCACGATGCTCTTGAGGCCGGGCTGGGCCTGGCGCAGGGCGGCCAGGCACTCCAGGCCGTCCATGCCCTCCATGCGAACGTCCGTCAAGAACAGGTCCAGCTTCTTGCGCGAGGCCACCTGGATGGCCTCCGGGCCCGAGCGGGCCTGATTGGCGTCAAAGCTCTGGGCGGTGAAGAACTTCACCAGCAGCGTGCGCAGCGCGTCGTCGTCCTCGAGGATCAGGAGGGTCTTTCCCACGGCCCGCCCGAGTTCGACGCATCGGCAAAGAGGCCTCTGGCGCGTGCAGTTGAAACTCTGGCAACCATGTGGGGGCGCATCCTCATTTACACAGTGCTGGCGCTGGGGCTCTCGGGCCTGGTGTTGCTGCGCGCCAACGCCCCCCAGCCGGGCCTGGCCCTGCTCCTCTTGAGCGTCTTGGGTCTGGGCCTGCAGCTGGCCGCCATCTCGCTTCCGGGCTTCGGATTCTTCTCGGCCTCCTTTGCTCCATGCTTTGCCCTGGGGCTCTCGGGCCAGCCGGGCGTGGCGGTAGCCCTGATGCTGGCGGGAGTGCTGCTGCGCAGTCTGTTGCACCTGTCCCAGCACTCTCCGCAGCGCACGGCTTGCGAAGCCCTGGCCGAGCTCTTGCCGGCCCTGGCGGCCCTGGCGGCCGTCTCGCTGGTGCCGAGCGGTGCGCTCAACCAGGCGGCGGCGGGGCTCATGCTGTATTTGCCGCTGGCCTTGAAGTTGCCCGAGCTCTTGCTGGCCGACTCGGGGGTGAGCGACGAGCGCATGGCCGTGTGGACCCGCCATCGCGAGCTCACGGGCCTCCAGATTCTGAGCGTGGGGCTCATGGGACCGGCCCTGGCCTACCTGGTGCAGCTGAGCCCCTGGTTCGGCCTGTGGCTCTTTCCGGTGCTGGCCGGCCTGCACCAGGCCGCCCGCATCGACCTGTTGCGCCTGGAGCTGGTGGACCGCCAGGCGCTGCAGCGGCGCGAGGAGAAGTCGCGCCACGCCCTGGCGGCCACCCGCGAGGAGCTGGGCGAGACCGCCCGGGCCCTGGACATGGAGACCCAGGAACGGCGCCTCCTGCAGCAGCTGACCTGCGCCCTGGCCGACAGCCCCGACCTCAAGTCGCTGCTGCAGGTGATCGTGTCCACCACCGTCAAGCTGGTGCCCTGCCAGAGCGTGGCCGTGTTCCTGGCTGACCAGGACCGGCTCCTGCCGGCCGCTCACGCCAGCCCCTTCGGCCAGAAGCTCGAGGGCGAGCTGATCCTGCGCGAAGGGGAGCCGATCGTGGAGGAGTGCTGGAGCACCGGCCAGGTCACGCTGGGCTCGGGCCGCCGCCTCTTCGCCGGCGAGCCGACCGCGGTGGCCCTGCCCATGCAGCGCGAGGCGGTGCTCTACGTCGGCCGGGCCAGGCAGAGCGAGTTCGCCCCCCTCGAGCGCCAGTACCTGCTGGCCATCGCCGGAGCCGGGGGGCTGGGCATTCAGTCCGCTCGCCGATTTCACGAGCAGCGCCAGGCCCTGGAGCTGCACGCCGAGGCCCACGCCAAGCTGGCCGTCTGGGTCGAGCGCCTCTCCTACCTGCTCGATAGCGCCCGTCAGCTCTCGGCTGGACTCTCGGTGGATCAGATCGCCGAGCGCTTGCAGAGCATGCTCTGTACGACCGTGCCCCATCGCTCAGGCGCCATCGGTCTGGCCGGACGAGCGGGGCTTACCTGGCCCAGCGAGTTCTGGACGACCGAGCACCTGGCCAACCTCAAGGCGCTGTCCGAGGTGGTGGAGCGCAACCAGGTGCCCCTGCTCGTGGACGAGCCTTCGACCTTCCGGGGGCCCGGATTCGGCTCGGGGGTGGGCAGCTTCGTGGCCTGCCCGCTGGTGGGGGACCGCGGCTCGCTGGGCAGCCTGGTGCTGGTCTCGGACGGCGTGCTGACCCGCGAGCAGATGGACGTGCTGGCCCTGATCGCCTTCCAGGCCGCGGCGGCCCTGCAGAATGCGGCCCTGCACGAGGAGGTGGTGCAGGCCCAGGCCCAGCTGCTGCAGTCTTCCAAGCTGGCGGCGGTGGGCCAGCTGGCGGCCGGAGTGGCTCACGAGCTGAACACACCGCTGTGCGTGTCCCTGGTGGCGCTGGAGATGCTGCGCATGTACATCGAGATGGGCCAGCTCGAGGAGGTCGAAGAGCAGCTTACGGCCGCCGAGACGGCCGGCAATCGCTGCAAGGACATCATCGCCAAGCTGCTCTACTACGCCCGCGACTCGGCCAGCGGCAAGAGCGAGGCCGACCTCAACGAGGTCGTGCGCGACACCCTCGAGCTTCTCGGTCGCCAGCTCACCCTGGACGGGGTGCGCATCGAGCCCCACCTGGCCCCCACCCTGCCGCGCGTGCGCGTCAATCCGAACGAGATCCAGCAGGCCATCACCAACCTCTTGATCAACGCTCGGGACGCGGTGCTGCAGGGGTCCGAGCGGTTGGTCACCATCGCCACCGAGTCCGATGACAAGAGCGTGCGGGTCATCGTGACCGACCGCGGCCCGGGTATGCCCCCCGAGGTGCTCGGGCGCGTGTTCGAGCCCTTCTTCACCACCAAGGAGGTGGGCAAGGGCACCGGTCTCGGGCTCTCGGTCAGTCGCGAGATCCTCACCCGTCACGGCGGGGATCTGACGGCCGAGTCGGCACCGGGAAAGGGCTCACGGTTCGTGCTGCGGCTGCCGCCAGCAGGCTGAGCGCCACCCAACGCCGAACCATCCTGTGATGCAGGAGATTAGCCGCCTGGGGCCGCTGCCCCAGACGTCCTTCCCGTCCGCCGCCCCGATCCCGGCGCCTTCCAACGATCCTCGCGAAACCGTCACCCTGCAGGGCGCTCGACCCACCGTCTCGGAGCCGCTCCAGCAAGCCCTGGTGCTGGCCGAGATGCACTCCAGGATTCCAGCCCAGTACCTGACCCCCGAGCAGGCTCCCGGCCCGGCCGAGCCCTTCCGGGAAGAGGCCCGCAAACTGCTGTCCAATCCCAGCGAGCGCCAGGTCGAGGTGACAGCGCTGACCCTCTTCGAGCAGAGCCTGGCGAACGCGCCCCGCACCCTGGTGGTGATCCCGGGCCCGGCCAGCGGTGTTCCCCCCGGGAAAGGGCTGGCCGAGTCGGGCCTCTACACCGCCAAGCTGGCCGCCGCTCTGGGCGGGGGAGCCTTCTCCCTGACTCCGGCCATCACGGCCGTCTTGCAGGACTTCCAGGCTGACAAGATCTGGACCCCGGTCTACTTCCAGGGCAGCGCCAGCCAGTACCGGGCGGCCGGCAACCTGGACGAGGTTCGCCTGGCCCACCTGGTCACCTCGCCAGCCCTCGAGACCCCCCAGGGCATCCGCATGCGGGGCATCCTGGCTCGCGAGGAGGCGGCCCACATCGAGGTCGCCCTCACCGAGATGGAGCGCAAGATCCCCGGCTCGACGGATACCTTCCACACCGTGCACGTGCGCACGCTGCTCGGCGAGAGCCAGGACCCGGCCACGGGAGTGGCTAACGGCGGCGTGGCCGGGCTAGCGGGCAGGATGGAGGAGATCGGGCTGAGCCGAGAGGTGGCCCGCAACCTCGACTCGTGCCGCGAGACCGTATTCCACGAGGCGGGCCACGAGCTCGATCGGCGATTGGGCCAGAAGGCGGGACTGCACTACGGCTCGGTGCACCCCGACTCTCCCTTCGGCAAGACCAGCGATCCGACCGACTACGTCTCGAGCTATGCCCAGGCTTTCTGCTGGGAGGACCTGGCCGAGACTCACCGGGTGCTCTTCAGCCAGCACGACTCCATATCCGCTCACCCCGATCTCTGGATCCACGCTAACGGCAAGGTGGGCAAGAAGCTGGCCTGGCTGCTCGAGGA
>CAYYHB010000009.1:0-47749 GCA_964471395.1 uncultured Burkholderiales bacterium
AAATTCCATGGCTTTCATTCGGAGGATAAACCCTCGCGCCTATCCCACCTCGCCGAAGACCGGGTCTACCGGTCCCGCTGATCTTGAGGTAACCGCGCCTCCGGTGAGAAGGCGCACAGCATGCTCAGCAGAGTTGAGCCTCGTCGCATCGCCCGCGGTTCGAAACAAGTTCCTCAGCGTCAATTGTGGCTATCCGGGACTTGGCAGGCCAGCTTGATGGCGGCTGCTGTCTGGAGAGGGGGAAAAAGACTTGGGCCTTCCGGATCGTGGCCGGTCATTCAGACTCTCGAGTCTTCGATCTAGAAACTCACTGCGCCAGACCGAAACGGTGCGCTCGTCGGTATCGACAACTTGCGCTATTTCAACATTCCTTCGGCCCTGGGCGGCCGTCAAGATGGCCTTCGCACGCACCACCTCGCAGTAGGGAGCGGTGCGTTGCTTGGCACGCTCCAGCAGAGCTTCTTGCTCATCGGAACTCAGAATGATCTCGAGTGATGGTTTTCTGCCTCGCACAACGACATCCAGAAACGGTTCTCGCTGTGTACGAGCTGCTTGATTGAATTTCCTTCTATCTAGACCAGAATTTCATGAGCGAACTTCTGACGAGGCCCACTTAGCAACCCTGCGCCGGCCAGAGCCGACGCAGGGCGTGGCCAGACTCAGGCCCCGGCCAGCACGAACTTGAAGGTGTGCACGTTCTCGCCCTCGGTGCCCATCACCAGGGACGGATCGTAACCACGCTCGCCTTCCTCGCGATCGATGATGGGGTCGATGGTGTTGTAGGGATCGTCGTGGAAGTAGAGCTGCGAGAGCAGCGGCTGGTAACCGGGGGCGCTCACCTTCACATGCACGTGAGCCGGGCGGAAGAGGCGCTCGCCGGTACCCGGGTCGACGCCCAGGTCGTAGTTGCCGGGGCGCACGGCCCCAAAGTCAGCCTTACCCTCGCCGTCGGCCTGCTGGCGGGCCCGGCCGCGGAACTCGGAGCTCTCCATGTCGTAAACGCCGTTCTTGTCAGCCGTCCAGACGTCCACCATGGCCCCCGGGATGACGTGGCCATCGGTGTCCACCACCTGAGTGCGGTAGCTGACACGGGTGCCCTCTTCGGCGGCCGAGAACAGCTCGGAGCGCACGGGCGCGTTGGGGCGGTAGTAAGGTCCCTCCACGTCCCCGAGGGTGGGGGCGAGCCGCTCGGCGGGCCTGGTCAGGCTGAGCAGCTGGGCGCGGGTGGGAAAAGCCTGCGGCGAGGCGCTGGACTCGAAACGGTCGCTTGAGCCGGCCGTCTGGGGCTGGCTGGCGATGCGGTTATATTGAAATTGGGGCGCGGTGGCGGTGATAACCATGGATGGGTCCTCCCCGATATATTTTGCTTGATTCGCGCAGACTAGCAGATCGGCAACAGGAGGCTTGTTACGCTTTGTCGCCCGGATCGTTAACGCCCGGACAGGGGCCGGCAGCCCGCTGGCAGAAGCTGAGCCAGCATGTTCTTCTCGCCCTACCGGCACGGCTTCGTGCGCGCCAGCGTGGCCGTTCCCCAGGTCAAGGTCGCTGACACGGCCTTCAACCTGGAGGCCACCCTGAAGCTGGCCCGCCGCGCCAGCGAGGCCCGCGCAGCCATCTGCCTCTTCCCCGAGCTGGGCCTGTCGGCTTACTCCAACGACGACCTGTTCTTTCAGGACGCCCTGCTCGACGGGGTCCTCCACAGCCTGGCCGAGTTGGCCCGGCAGAGCGCCGAGCTGACCCCGGTGTTGCTGGTGGGAGCCCCCCTGCGCTTCCAGGCCGCCCTTTACAACTGCGCCGTGGTGCTCTACCGGGGGAAAGTGCTGGGCGTGGTGCCCAAGACCTACCTGCCCAATTACCGCGAGTTCTACGAAAAGCGCCAGTTCACGTCGGGGGCCTCGGCCAGCTTTGGCGAGGTCGAGCTGTTGAGCCGGCGCGTCCCCTTCGGCAACGACCTGATCTTCCAGGGTCCGGGCGATTTTGCGCTGGCCGTGGAGGTGTGCGAGGACGTGTGGGCACCCATCCCCCCTTCCACCTACGCCGCTCTGGGCGGGGCTACGATCCTGGCCAATCTGTCGGCCAGTAATATTACCGTGGGTAAGGACGAGTATCGCCGCGATCTGTGCGCCTCGCAGTCAGGCAAGTGCGTGGCCGGCTATCTCTACTCGGCTGCCGGCCCGGGCGAGTCCACCACCGACCTGGCCTGGGATGGCCACGCCCTGATCTACGAGAACAACGAGAAGCTGGCCGAGTCGGAGCGGTTCAGCCGCGAAGAGCAGCTGATCGTGGCCGACCTCGACCTCGAGCGCCTGGTGCAGGATCGGGTGCGCCAGTCGAGCTTTCACGACTGCGCCGCCCTGCACGCCGGGCGCGTGCGGACCCTGCGCCGGGTGGAGCTGCCCTTTCAGGCTCCCGAGGGCCAGCTCGGCCTGGAGCGGGCGGTGGATCGCTTCCCCTTCGTCCCCTCCGACACCCAGCACCGCGACCAGCGCTGCTACGAAGCCTACAACATCCAGGTGCACGGGCTGGCCAAGCGGCTCGAGCAGACGGGTGTGCAAAAGCTCGTCATCGGGGTCTCGGGAGGGCTCGACTCCACCCACGCCCTGATCGTGGCCGCCCGCACCATGGACCGGCTGGGGCTCTCGCGCGACAACATCCTGGCCTACACCATGCCGGGCTTCGCCACCTCCGACCAGACCCTGGAGAATGCCCACCGGCTGATGAGAGCGCTGCAAGTCAGCGCCCACGAGCTGGACATCCGCCCGAGCTGCTTGCAGATGCTCAAGGATCTCGGCCATCCCTACTCCGAGGGCCAGCCGGTCTACGACGTCACCTTCGAGAATGTCCAGGCCGGCGAGCGCACCTCCCACCTGTTTCGTCTGGCCAACCACCATGGCGGCCTGGTGGTGGGCACGGGCGATCTGAGCGAGCTGGCGCTGGGATGGTGCACCTACGGGGTGGGCGACCACATGGCCCACTACGCGGTCAACGCCTCGGTGCCCAAGACGCTGATCCAGCACCTGATCCGCTGGGTCATCGCGAGCGAGCAGTTCGGGCCCGACACCGACGCCACGCTGCAAGCCATCCTGGATACCGAGATCACCCCCGAGCTGGTTCCCGGAGGCCAGAGCACCGAGGCCAAGATCGGCCCCTACGAGCTGCAGGACTTTCATCTCTACTACCTCACCCGCTACGGCTTTCGGCCCAGCAAGGTGGCCTATCTGGCTCACCACGCCTGGAGCGACCGCGAGCGCGGGCGCTGGCCCGAGGGGGTCAGTGAGCGACGCCAGTACGATCTGGCCACCCTCAAGAAGTGGCTGGAGGTCTTCTTGTTCCGCTTCTTCCAGATCAGCCAGTTCAAGCGCAGCTGCATCCCCAACGGGCCCAAGGTGGGCTCGGGTGGCTCGCTCTCGCCCCGGGGCGACTGGCGGGCGCCTTCGGACTCGGAGGCCCGGGTGTGGCTCGACGAGTTGCAGAGCAACGTTCCAAACGGCTAGTTCAGTTGCGGAAGAACACCCTCAGGGGCAGTTGCACGACCTCCAGGGTCTCCGACCCGTAGCGCTTGCGGGAAAGCTCGAGTTGGAGCTCGAGCATGTCCTCGCTCAGAGTGAAGTCACAGCGGGTGACGTTGCGGGCCAGCAGCTTACCGCCGGTACGAAATCCAGCCAGACCCGGCAGCGGCGTCGGTGTGGAGCTGGGTGGCACCAGAGGGGTCTCGGTCCAGAAGACCTCCTGGGTGGCCGCATTGTAGTAACAGATCAGGTACTTGTGCCAGAGGGGGCTGCGGGTGCCGGGATCGTAGTCATACTCCTGGGTGGCATCGTTCCAGCAAGTCAGGAATGCGACCGCTGTTCCCGTGCCCGGACTCGGGTCGAGTATGGCGCTGGCATAGACGCTGCGCTCGATCTCGCGGCTCAGGCGCCCGGTGACGACCTGGGCCTCCTGCAGCAGCTGGGTCTGAGCCTCGGCCTTCTTCCAGGCGCTGGCCCCGGTGCGATAGATGAAAAACATCATGAGGAACAAAATGGCCAGCAGCATGTAGGCGACCATGGCCTCGATCAGAGTGAACCCCTGTCTGCTCGTCATGGGTGCAGATGGGTCTCCAGCACGACATTGCCCGTCTGGCCCCAGCGCACCTGGACGGTGACGCTCCTCAGCGTGGGAGAGATCTCCTGACCCGTCACGATGATATCGAACTTCTGGTTGCTGAGGGTCTGTCCCGGATAAGGCCCGGGAGGGAAGAGCAGCGGGGCGACGCCGACCGTGGGGTCGGGATTGCGTCCGTCAAAGGTGTAGGCGCCGTTGGGGATGTAGCCAAAACCGCCCTTCTTGATGTTGAATTTGACCTGCTCGAGAATCTGGTGAGCAAGCTCGGTGCCGGTGGCCAGGTCGCGCGAGCGGGCCGAGAGCTGCACGCCCCCCAGGAAGACTCCCACCAGACCGAGGATGGCCACCGCCACGATGCCAAAGGCCAGGACCAGCTCCGCCACCGAGAAGCCATTCCTCCTGGTTGCCCTGAGCAAAGCAACGACCGCCCCCGGCGTTGACCTGTTCAGCGGGACTCTCTTGAACGGCGCCGCGCTCATTCCTGAAGCGTGCAAGGCGCGGCGCCTTAGCGACCGATCCAGGTCTCCACCGCGACGGTGGGGCCAGCCGCCGAGCCGATGGGATTGGTGAACAGGCTCTCCACATAGGTCACCCGGGTGCCGTTAGCCAGATAGATGTCGCCGGGCTTGACCGTCTTGCCGTTGATAGTGGCCGAGGGGAGCGAGGAATCGCCCTGGGTCAGGACGGCGCCCAGCACGTTCACCTCGTGGGCCGCGTAGATATAGCCGTTGGTGTAGATCATCCCCTGAAAGTAGGAGGTGCCCAGCTTGTCGTAGTCGATCTGGTTGGTCAGGTTCACCAGCTCGGGCATCACCAGGTCATAACCGCCGTCGATGGCGGCATCGAAGATACCGATGTAGGCGTTGGTGCCCGTCTGCCACGCCCCGGACTGCCATTCGGTCACAACCTGGGCGGCGGTGATGCCTACCGGGTTGACTCCATTCTCGTCGCCCCAGTTGACGTAGACATCCTTCAACCCCAGGAACTTCTTGGACAGAAAGTCCCGGGCGCTGCTGGGAGGCTGGGCCTGGATGGTGGTGGCCAGGCGGGCCATCAGGTCGTTGTTGTAGCCTTTCCACACGCCCGAAGCAGCCGCGTAGCCCAGGGTACGGCGCTGGGAATCGAGGTCGTTTTTCAGCGCGCCGGCACCAACCATGTCGGTGTTGGCCGCCGCCGAGGCCATGGTCGCCTGCATATCCATGATGGTGCCCTGGGCCTGGGCCCAGTTGGTGGCGAAGGCCGGATCGGTGGAGGCCAGCGAGTTGAGATAGAGGTTGCCGTCAAAACCGGTCAGGGAAACGTTGCCCCGACTGTAGAGCGCGATGTTGTCGTTGCCGGCGATCTGAGAGTCGCCCTTGAGGGCCGTCTCTCCGCTGACATACACCGAGCCCGTGCCCGTAATCGAGCCGTTGACGGTCAGATTGCCATCGATGTAAAGGTTGGTGCCGTCGAGCTTCAGATCGCCGTTGAGCACCACGTCCCCGCTGTTATAGAAGTCGCCGCCGCCCAGCGCCGAGGTGCCCATCGGGTTCAGGGCCGGGGAGGGGGAAGCACTCTTGGAGGAAACCGTTCCGGCCACGTTGATGTTCGGAAAGGGGGCCGGGGTTTTGCCGTCCTGGGTCCCGCCCACCGGGGTGTAGCCGGCCAGGTCGATGGCCGAGGCTCCGCTGGCCACGGACGAGACCATTCCTGTGATGAGGGCCGAGCCGGCCATGGGTCCCACTTGACGGCCGTCCCAGAGCTGGCGTTGCTGTGCACGCTACCCGGAACCGGGGTGGTATCATTGAGCGCCTTCACGCCGTCGATCTTGACGTTGCCTTCCATCACCAGGGCGCCCGAGGTCTGGATGGCGTTGGTCAGATTGACCGGTCCCCCCCCGCGGGTGATGACCGCCTCCAGGACCCGCTCGACCCCTCCCGCCCTGGCCCGGACGATGATCAGGGCCGAACTGGGGGGAACCGTGCCCGGGCCCCGATAGCTCTCGGCCCAACCGTTGGGATTGGTAAGGTTGTTCACCGAGTCCAGGTCGGTGTAGGGCGGACCCGCCGCGAACTGGACATCCCAGGTCCCCCCGGAGGGCAGCGTGCCGCTGAGCGGTCCGGGCAGGTTGAAGTTGGCTGCCTCCAGGGCTTCCATGGTGTCGGCCAGCCCCGCCTCGGCGGTGTACAGCGTCTGGGTCCGACGCTGATGGTTCATGCTCGAAAAAAGCCCCCCACGGGCTGAGAGATAGAGCGAGATGACCATCATCAAAAGGATGCTGGTCAGAGTCAATAAACAGGGCCATCCCGCGCCGTGATGACACTTTTATGACCTCCCAGGTCCCCCTCTCTTGGGTATAGCACCCTATCCCCGGGTTTCCAAGGCAAGATCGGATTGATTCCAGGAATAAACTGACTGGTATACTATACTCAGTCCACCGGAAGACCGCTGGGCACGCTCGGAGGGGCGGCAGGCAGCGGAGCAGGGTCGGTCAGCGAGCGCAGAAACTCCACCAGGTCGGCCACCTGTCCGTCATTGAGCGGGTTGGGCTGGCGCAGGACAGGATCGAGGCTCTGGAGCAGCCCGGCCGCGATGGACTCCTGGTTGTGGACCTGCCCCTGAAGCCGCGCCTCGAGCTGGCCCGGGTCGTAGGCTTGCAAGGCCCGAGCCGGGTTGATGTAGTGGCGCACGACCGCCTCCAGGCTGGTGTAGGCCCCGGAGTGGGTCCAGGGGCCGGTGAGGGCCACGTTGCGCAGGGGAGGGGTGCGAAAAGCGAAGCGGTCGGCCGCCAGACCGGTCTCGCGACCGCGTCCGAAGTCGAGGGGAGCTTCGTCCCCTTTGCCCGGTCCGACCTGGGGAGCGGCGATGCTGTGAAAACTGAAGTCACTGAGCAGCCCTCCCCGGTGGCAGACCGAGCAGCGAGCCGTCCCATAAAAGAGCAGGGCTCCGCGTTTTTGAGCCTCGGTCAGGGCGGCGTTGTCACCCGCGAGATAGCGGTCGAACGGGGAGCCAAGGCGGCTGAGCTGGCTGGACTCGAAGGCCGCGATGGCATTGGCCGCGTGCTGAAAGCCGATCTGGTCGGGGGGCACCTCGGGGAAAGCGGACTGGAACAGGCTCACATACTGGGAATTGGCTTTCAAGCGGGCAGCCAGGGCGTTCCAGATGCCGGCGAAGTCGTCATCGCCCAGAGCGGCCAGCTCGTTGACCGAGCCGTCCACGGCCAGGTCGCCCGGCTGGCCGCGCATCTCATCGCGCGAGGTGACCGGGAACATGGCCTGAGCCGCCAGCGCACCCGTCAGGCCAGCCGGAAGCTGAGCCCCGGCCGGGGTCTGGAAGCCGGCGGCGCGGTTGCCGCTGACCCGTCCGTCCCAGAAGAGAACCTCAGCCTGAGACAGGTTGAAAATGGCATTGGCATTGCGGGGAATGAAGGTCTTGCCCGGGCCCAGCGCTCGCCCCGGCCCCAGCCCCGAGCCTCCAGTGCCGATGGACAGGCTCAGGCCGTCCCCGGTCTCCTGGCGGGGATGGTGACAGGTGGCGCAGGCGATGTCCTGGTTGCCGCTGAGCAGCTTGTCGAACGTGAGAGCCTGGCCCAGGGCGACGCGGGCCGGGTCGGCGGCCGGGACGATGACCGGGCCCACGCCGGCAGCCGTCAGGGCGGTCCGGAGCGGAGTATCCAGGTCGGCCGGAGCAGGGGGGGCTGGCTCCACGACCGGCTGAGGAGGGTCAGTCGGAGGGGCCGGGTCGGTCGAGGCGGCAGGCGAGCTGGTGCTTCCCCCGCCACAGGCGAGGCACAAGAGCAGGGCACAGGCGGCAATCTGGTTTCTCACAGGCCGATCCTACCAGCCGGGGGTGTTGGAAGGTCGGGCGATCGTGTCGAAAGTGTATCACCACCAGGGGCCCCACCAGCCATTGGGGCCTGGCCAGTAGCTCGGGTCGAAGGGCGTCGGATAGCGTCCGTAGAGGTACAGCCAGCCCGGATCTTCCCAGGGGTCGTACCACAGCCAGTTGGGATAGACGGTATAGCTGGGAGGCTCGTTGCGAGACAGGGTGGGAATCAGCTCGACTTCCTGGGACGGTGGGTTCTCCAGGTGCAGCTCGCCGCTGGGGTCCATGTAGACGCGGATCTCGTCGACCGGAGACTCGACCGGAGTTTCGTCCGGGGGCTGGGCCTCCACGGGGACGGCCAGGAGCAGGGCCAGGAGCAGCTTCGCCACTATCACGTCTGGATTATACCACCCCCACACAGGTGGCGGACTGATGCAAAGCAGGTCCCGTCAGATCGGCGACGACAGGAGCGTCAAACAGCGGGGGACGACAGGAGCGGTCCTAAGGCGCCGCGCGTTGAACGCTTCAGGAATTGGCGCGGCGCCGTTCAACAGACTGTCTACACTCCCGCGCGTTCTAATTCTGGACAGGTCAACGCGCGGGACTGTAGAGTCGGAGCGAGCGACGACGGGCGGCCGAACGAGCGAGTGACGACAGCGGTCGAAGCATCTCAGAGCTCGCGAAACATCACCAGCGCATCCACGCGGCCCAGCTGGGGATGGCGGAAGGCGCCCGACAAGAGGCCCACCGTAGCGAATCCCAGGCTCTCCCAGAGTCGAATCGCGCTGGTGTTGGTGCTCACCACCAGGTTGAACTGCATGGAGAGAAAGCCGAGCTGGCGGGCCAGCTCCAGCGAGTGCTGGCCCAGGCGCTGGCCGACCTGCCGGCCCCGGGCCCGCTCGGACACGGCGTAAAAGGCGTTGGCCACGTGGTCGGAGCGGCCCGGGAAGTTGGCCTTGATCCCGTAGCTCCCCAGCAGGCGGCCCTCTTCCTCGGCCACCCGCAGCGTGCAGCCGGGACCCAGCCAGCTCTGCTCGAAGGCGGCAAGATCGGTGTAGGCAAAAGTGGTCCCCTCCTCGATGATCTGCTGCAGGAGAACGCGCCAGGCCCCCAGGTCACGCGGCTCGAGAGGGCGGATGAGCATGGGCGTGGCTTCACCGGGAAGGTTTGGGACCCTGCAGACGGAACAGGCCCTCCATGCGCAACATGCTTCTCACCGCTCTCTTGCTCGGCTCGGTGGCCCTGGCCCAGAGCCCTTTCAGCACCTTCGACTGCGCCATCTACGGCACCAAGGTCGAGCTCGACGGGCAGTCCTCGGTGGACGTGTGGACCGCGCCCTCCAAGAGCGAGAAGAAGGACGGCCTGGTGGTGCAGGGCACCGAGGGCCGCATCCCGGTGCAGTCGCCCAGCGTCTTGAGCCCGAGCGGGCCGAGCCACAACCTGAAGAAGAGTGAGGAGATGCAGCTTCGGCCGGGCAGCTACACGCGCCTGGAAGGGTACAATTCAGCCCGATTCCTGCTCGCTCCCGGGGTCTACCGCATCGACTCGATCGAGTTGCACAACTCGGCCAGCATCGATCTCGACGGCCCGGTTGTGCTCTACCTCGGCAAGAGCCTCACCCTGCGCAATTCCGGCGGTCTGAACGAGCGCGGCCGTCCGGCCGACCTCGAGGTTTACCAGGCCGAGCCCCACCGGCCGGTGGAGGTGCAGGTGCTCAACTCGGCCCGGGCCCACATGGCCTTCTGCGGGCCCACCGCCAAGATTTTCATCAAGAACAGCGGCCAGGTCTACGGCTCGCTTTTGGCCCAGCAAGTGGTGCTGAGCCAGCAGGGCGCGGTGCACTATGACCCGGGCCTCAAGTCGGTGAAGATCCGCAAATAGTCGGTGAAGATCCGCAAATAGCCCTGGCCTTAGCGGCGATGTCCTCGGGGCTGAGGCGTTTGACGGCTCCGAACAGGTTCCAGAGCCGGGTCTTCATCCGCCACTCGAAGACCAGCTTGCCTTCAGAGGTCCACATCAGCACGAAGGGCTGCAAGAAGGCCTTCCTGGGGTAGCGCAGGGCTTGCGGGTGCTTCCCAAAAGTCGGGACCTTCAAGCTCTGGGCCAGCGTGAGCTGCGGGTCGCTCAGGATCGGGAACGTGAGCGAGAGCTGCTCGCGAAAGCGCGCGCTGACCTCAGGCGGGTCGGCGCTGACAGCCAGCAGCCGCACCGCCGGCGGCTCGAGCTTCTGGGCCTGGAGGCTCTGCACGAAAGCCTTGCAGAAGGGTCACCAGTGGCCTCGAAAGCTGGTCAGCACGGTCAGGCCGGTGTCGGGCGGCGGGGGCAGCACCTGCACCGGCGTGCCGGTCTGATCGGGCAAGGTCAGTTCCATGAGGGGCCAGTTAGCGACGGATGAGCCCTCCCCTGCCCGATTATGCGCAGCTCCCTCCAAACGAACGCATAGCCACCGTGTTGCGCAGGGGAGTGGGCCTCGACTTTCTTGTCGGTCGCCGAAGTCACCCCTGACCCGGGTGGCTTTCGTGTTTCTTTCAGGCAACCTGCGCTAAGCTCAGGTTGTATGAGAGTGTTTCCAACCTCGGCCTCCTCGCTGGCCGGGCGGTCGCTGGCCTCGGAGATCGCAGGTTGGCGCAACGGTCTGTTGTCTTCCGGTTGGGTTCCCCACCTGGAGAAGGCACTGTCCGGCTTCCGGGGACCCGAGCTACTCACTCGCAAGGCCGAGCTACGCCAGCTGGTTACGCTGGCCGGGGCTCAATATGGGCTGGAGGCGTTTCGAGCCCTGCCGCGCGATCCCGCCCGGCGGTCCGGGCAGATGGCCCTGTTCCACGAGGTCTGCAGCTGGCGTGAGGGGCTGGCTAGCTCCGGCTGGGGAAGCCATCTCACGACGGCCCTGCATTCCTCAGCACCCGACTTCGAGGCCCGTAGGGCGGAGCTACAGGTGCTGGTTCAGATGGCGGGTGCCCAGTACGGCCTGGAGGCGTTTCGAGCCCTGCCGCGCGATCCCGCCCGGCGGTCCGGGCAGATGGCCCTGTTTCAGGAGGTCTGCAGCTGGCGTGATGGGCTGGCGAGCTCCGGCTGGGGAAGGCATCTCATGACGGCCCTGGATTCCTCGGCACCCGACTTCGAGGCCCGCAAGGCGGAGCTACAGGTGCTGGTTCAGAAGGCAGGGGCCCAGCACGGCCTGGAGACGTTTCGAGCGCTGCCCCGCGACCGGGCCAAGAAGGCCCTGCAGACGGACCTCTTTGAGGAGATTTGCGCTTGGCGCGAGGGACTGGCCACTTCCGGCTGGGGCAGCCACCTGATGAAGGCGCTCGACCCCTCGGCCCCGGACTTCGAGGCGCGCAAAACAGAATTACGGCAACTGGTGGAGACAGCCGGCTCGCAGTACGGCCTGGAAGCATTCCAGGCTCTGCCGCGCGACCCCGCCGCGCGAGCGGGCCAGGTCGCCTTGTTTGGGGAGATCGGCGGTTGGCGAGCAGGTCTGGCGGGCTCGGGCTGGGGCAGTCACCTGATGCGAGCCCTGGACGCCTCGGCGCCGGACTACCAGGCCCGCAAGGCCGAGCTGCGGGAGCTGGTGGCGGCGGCGGGAGCCCAGCATGGCCTGGAATCGTTCCAGGCGCTGCCCGAGGAGGCAGGAGCTCGCCAGGAGCACCTCGGCTTGTACCGGGAAGCCTTCAGCTTGCGCCCGGGACTGGCGGAATCGGGCTGGGGCCCACACCTGGTAAAAGCCGTGATGGGTGAGAAGGATCCGTCCATGCGCGCCGAGTTCCGTAACCTGCTGAAAGTGAAGCTGCCAGGCCAGGGCGCGCAGGCAACCCTGGACGAAATGAAGACCTTGCGCTCGCTCGCCACCCGGGGCCTGGCGGGACGGCTGGTCTTCCGGCTCGCCAGCGAGACCGGCTCGACCGGCGACCTCTTGCCGATCTGCGACTTCCTCGACGAGCGCTTGACCCGCCACCCCGTGCCTCTGGAGGAGCGCCTATCCGGCCTGGAGCCGGCCCGCTCTCTGGAGCTCTTGCGCTATGTGACCGAGAGGCGTCCGGACAATCTGGACGCAGAGCTCACCCGGCTGGCTCCCATGCTGGCGAGATCCACCCTGTCCGTAGCCGAGGTGGCCGAACTGGCCCTCCTGGCCGACCCGGCCACCGCCGGCCAGGCCCTGGGCGAGACCGAGGAGCGGTGGATCATTGCGGGGGTGCCGGTCAAAAAGCGCGAGACTTAACCGCGTTTCTTCAACACTGACCCGGCGATCAGCCAGTGCTGGTCGGTTTCCCCCACCTCGCCCGGACGGGCCCGCATGAAGTGGCGCGGGAAGCGCTCCACGAGCGACTCTACGGTGGGGAGCTGCTTCAGTGCCGCGTCGCAGTCCAACCAGTCGCTGCCCCAGTCCAGGCTCTTGACGGTAGCCATGGCATCCTGACGCAGGTCCGGTGGGCACTCATTGAGCAAGTGGAGTACCTTCGAGGCGGTGCCAAAGCGGCCCAGGTTCGAGTTCCAGGAGCAAATCTCCACGTAATCTCCGACCTGGCGCTGGCGCTCGGCCGGATCGTCGGGCAGCTCGCGGTAGGCCAGCAGGCCGGTTTCGGGCGTCGAGCACGCTACCATCTGCTCCAGTTCGGCCATGCGGGCAGGCAGATCCGGGCTCTCCAGCGGCAGCTCGCGCGCCAGGGAGAGGGCGCCGCCGAAGGTGGGGGCGTCCGGGTGCCAGGTGCAGATTTTCACGAATACATCCACCTGGGCGGACCGATGGTCGTCCGAGCCCTCCAACCAGCGGTAGGCGTGGAGAGCGCGCTCGGGGCCGGCGGCCTCAGTCAGCTTCTCGAACTCAGCCCGGCGAGCGGCGTGCTCCGGATGGCGCGCGTCGGGCAGCGCCTGGAGCATTCTGGGGGTAAGTTCCATCCCTCGAATTTAGGCTGCGGGACTTAAGGAACCCTGAAGCCTCGGCGCCAAGCGTTCCACGTCAGAGAGAAGCTTCTCGAGCTGACACCTTTCCATGAACGTCAAAGTCAGACCTTCGCCACCGCTGCGTCTGCCCAGCGCGAGGTAGCTACACCACCTCGTGAGACACAGACAAGTGGGTGGAATCAGGCCTTCAACGAGGAAGAGCAGATCGGTCTGGCCTGGAGCGTTGTGCTGGGGTTTCTCCGGCTCACCTCGCATCCGGGCCTCTTCGGCCGACCTCTCAAAGCCGAGCAGGCTATGTGGTTGAGTCGACCCAACGTGCCGGCGCTTCAGCCCGCAGCGCGAAACTTGCGAGTTGACCCGAGCCGCGACCTCCGATGCCCACCTGGCCGCGCGTGCCATCGAGTACGGCGCGACGCTCTACTCCAGCGACAACGACTTTCGGCGTTTTGGACTCGGGCAGACCTTCGTCAATCCGCTGGAGTGACCCCGGTGGGCTCCTCTGGTTTTGATGCGGGCGCCGGCTCGGGGGGCGGGGCGTGCCCGCCGTGGCCCATCTCCTCCTCGGGGAACGGCTCCAGGCTCTCTTTCGTAAAGGAGAAGGCAAGCATCATGGCTGCCATCACCAGGTAGGCTACCGTGAACTGGTAGGGAATCTGGCGCGCCGCCGCCTGGAGCTGCCCTTCGGTCAGCTCGGACTTCCTCTTGAGCACTTCGAGCTTGTGCGGGTCAGCGGCCGCCTCGGGCGCGGCCAGCTGCTCGCCGGCCTTCTTGCGCGTCTCCTCTACGAACGGCTTGATCAGGTGCGCCGGGGCCGGCTGTCCCCAGGGGAGGTACATCTTGCCGTCAGGGTCCACCGAGTGAACGATGCCAAAGAAGGTCAACCCGGCCAGGATCACCAGGTAGGCCGAGGCCGCGCGCAGCTTGCGGTCGACCAGGCAGGACACCACAGCGCCCCACAGCATGGCCGTCAGGATGAAGCCGTTGCCCAGGGCCACGGTGACGATGCTCTCGGGCAGGATCTTGGAGTGCCCGATGCCCGGCACCACCTCGAGCAGCTCCTCGCAGTACTTATTGGTGGGGGGCATCAGGAGGGGCAGAATCTTGATCTGCACCAGCCGGGCCACGCTGGGGATGTAGGCGAAGGCCACGGCCGGGGTGTGACGGGCCGGGACGGCCAGAAAGGCCTGCACCATGATGTCCAGGGCCACAAAGATCAGGATCGGCGCCAACACCGCCTTGGGAATCAGCTCCACGATGAAGCCGATGTAGCCCAGAATGCCGCCCAGCCCGACGAAGAGGCCGGTCAGCAGGGTGTAGCCGGCGCGCGCCCCCATCGCCTTGTAGGCCGGCTGCCCGATGTAGGGGGTGCTCTGGGCCACGCCGCCGCAGACGCCGGCGATCAGGGTGGCCACCGCCTCGGTGAGCAGGATGTCGCGGGTGCTGTAGTCGTCGCCGCCCACCCGGGCGCTCTCGGTCACGTTGATGCCGCCCACCACCGTCAAGATGGCGAAGGGGAAGGCGATGGGCAGGTAGTTGAGGGCCTCGGCAAAGCCCTTGAGGAAGCCCAGCGTGGGGGTGGGGAAGCCCATGTGGAAGGTGGCCGAGGGGGCCGAGTAGATGCCGCCGGTCAGCCCGGCCGGGGCCAGCAGGTAGTAGAGCATCGTACCGAAGAGCACCGAGGCGGCCACCCCGGGAAAGTTGCCGGGCAGCCGGATGCGGGCCACCAGGTTGTAGAGGATCAGGCCCAGCGCCACGCAGCCCACCAGGGGGGCGCCCATGATCTCGACCATGGGGATGAAGCCGATCAGGGCCAGGCCGATGCCGGCCAGCGAGCCCAGGAGGCCCGCCTGGGGCACGATGCGCTGCAAGAAGCTGCCTGTGAAGGAGAAGACCAGCTTGATGATGCCGATCAGCACCATGGTGGCCATGCCCACATACCAGGTCATCATGGCCGCATCCTCGGGGGTCATGCGGCCCTTCATGGTGAGATAGCAGGGGCCCAGAACGGTGAAGGCCACGCCGATGGTGGAGGGCGTGTCCAGGCCCAGCGGCATGGCGGTCACGTTGTTGTTGCCCGTCTTCTTTGCCAGCTGGAAAGCCATCCAGGTGTAGACCATATCCCCAAAGAACACGCCGAAGGCCGTGCCAGGGAACATCTTCGTATAGACGATCTCGGCCGGGAAGTCGAACACGAAGACCAGGATGCCGGACAAGAACGCCAGCACGGTGAGATTGTCGAACATCAGCCCGAAGAACCCGTTCAGGTCTCCGGCCACGAACCAGCGGTAGCGCTTCATGGGTCGTCCTTCGTCTCGGGCGAGGGGGTGCCCTCCGGTCGCCTGATCGGCACCCGCACCGAGCCCACCCGCAGGGAGTCTCCCTCCACGCCCACCACCAGACCGGGCCCGCCGGTCGAGCCGTCCTCATAGAGCCAGCCTTTAAGGGCGGCCTTCCAGGCCTCCTCGGGGCTCTGGCCGCGCTCGATGGCGCTCTCCAGGGCCCGGCTCGCGTTCAGGGCATCAGGGAACTTGCCGTCGGTGAGCGCATAGAGCTTATCGAAGCGCTCCCAACGCTGGCTCTGATCGCCCAGGTGCTCCAGGGCGGCGCGCAGCTCGCCGTCTTTATTGAGCTGATCGCTGCAGCGAGCGCGAGAGTCCTCGCCCTGGCTCAGCCCCTCGCGCAGGGCCTGCCAGGCCTCCCGCGAGTTGCCCGCCAGCTCGAGCTGCTCCAGGCGCTCTTTCACGGGCAGCTCTCCGCTCCTGAGCTGCTCCAGGGCCTCCTTGAGGGCGGCCTGGCGCAGACGGCGCACCACGCCCTCGAGTAAAGTTGGACGCTCCTTGTGCTCGCGCAGCTCGGGTCCAAAGCGGTCCAGGAAAGCCTTGCGCTCGGGCTTTCCACGCGTCATCCCCTCGTAGAGCTCCACCTCGGCCAGTTGCTCGGGCGTGAAGCTCTCCAGCCTTCCCGCGGCCAGCACGGGCAGCTCGGCAGCCTCGCTCCGATGCCGCTGCACGAGAGCCTCCACCACTTTGTCCACCGGCGGGGGCGAGAAGCCCTTCTGGGGAGGCATCTTGTAGGCCAGCTGCAGCGCCTCGCGAGCCGGCAGAGCGGCCATGCGGCGGGGGCGGAACTGCTCGGCGATGCGCCCCAGCGTGTCCAGGTCGCGTTGATCGGCGGGCGGATCTCGGCGCATCTCGGGCTCGAGCCGCTCGGCGAGGTGCTCGGAGAGCTCCTCGGGCAGCTCGAGCGAGGCCAACAGCGCCAGCGCCGCTTCCCCGCGAGGGCCGTCTAGCTCGCCCACCAGCCGGTCGATGCGCCCGCCCGGCGGGTGGAAGACGAAGGCCATCGCGTCTCCCATCATGCGGTAGGGGTCCACCCCGTTGGGCTCGCGATAGAGGCCTTCGCTCAGTTTGGGGGTGGGATCGCTGAGCAATCGCTCGAGGAGACGGTCGCGCAGGTCCTCGGAGAAGGCGGTCGGGTCCTGCTCGGCCGCCATTCGCACGCTGCGCAGGGTGTAGCGGAAGTTCTCGGCCGAGCCCTCGTACTTGAACACGCTGGCGTCGGGCAGCTCCAGGCGGCGAGCCAGCCACTCCTGCTGGGCGGCGTCGGGGCGCCAGTGGCCCTCCTTGAGGCCCCGGTGCATCAGGCGGTGCTGCTGCTCGTCCAGGCGCAGGTCGCTCTGGGAGGTGTAGAGATCCAGCGCCTGGCGGGTCCAGTCGGGCCGCGTGCCGGCCAGGTCGACGGCGGCGTGCGAGCTGTTCAGCTCGTCGCAGAGCAAGAACGGGGCCAGCTCGCGCTCGAAGAAATCTGTTGGCCGCTCCTGTCGTCGCTGAGGATCGGCCACCTGCGGAAAGACCTGCACCAGCTCTTTGAGGAGCCACACCTTGTGGCGCCCCTCCCCGAAGCTCCAGGCCAGGCGGCCCCGAGCCTCGGCCTCCGAGCCCACCCGGGCCAGCCGCTCGACGTGGGGCTCGAGGGCCTGCTTGAGGGGGGCGTGCTTGACCAGCCGGATAACCCGGTCAATGTCGTCGGCGTTGCCCACGAGGTCGAAGCGGTCGAGCAGCGCGCCCACCACCAGGGCGGCCTGCATGGGCTCCAGGGCGGCCAGTTTGTCCAGACCCGGAGCAGGCACGTTGGACTGGGCCGGCAGCTCGGAGAGCACCTCCTCGGCCAGGGCGGCGATGCGCGGAGGGGCGGGAGGCGGCGGAGCGTGCAGGTGGACCACGCCGTCGCGCACGGCCGGTCGTCCGGCCGCCACCAGGGCGTAGAGGTCGTCCTCGGGCGTAACAGGGCGGCCCTTATAGCGGATCTCGAGCTGCCCCCGGTCGCGCCAGTCGGTCAGGGTCTTGAGGCAGGCGCGGGCCCAGGCGCGGTCCTGCTCGACCGGCTCGCGATGGCGGTGGCCCGGAGGGAGGTTGGCCCGCTCGCGGATCATACACGAGTGGGCCACTCCCGTCAGGGCTCGAGCTGCCTGGTCGGGCACTCGATTGCGCCCCACGGCCTTGACCAGGGCGTCGATCTGGGGTTGGGGCGAAAGCTCGGCGTCGAAGTAGGTCATGGTCTGCAGGCCCATGCGGAAGTCGAGCTTGCTGAGCCGATCGAGGTCTTCCGAGGGCAAAGGCCCCGGGACGTAGGCGTCCACGGAGCTTGCCGTGACGGGCGTGGAGCCGTCCCTAGCCGCCGCCACAGGGCGCAGGGCACCGCTCCAGAGGGCGTGAATCTGCATGCTTACCATGCAACCAAGAGAGGCTGAAAGAAGGCTCAAAGGAGTCCGAGGAGCAATCTCCCCGGCCATGCTCAGATGGTCGACCGCTCCTGTCGTCGCGTTGGTGGTCCTGCTCTGGCTCCTCACCGGCTGCGGACAGCCGGCCGGGAACGAGCCTAGCCCCGAGAGCAAGTCGCCGCCAGGGTTTGTGGCCGCGGGGGAGCACCACCTGAGCTTCCAGCCCCCGGAGGGCTTTCAGCCCAGCGCCCAGGTCTGGTCGCACGGCAAGGAGGGCACGCTGCGCGCCACCGACGCCGGAGCCGAACCGCACCGCGAGGCCGCCGACCGCCTGGAGAAGGCGCTGGGAGACTCCGAGATGGACCCCGAGGAGCGCTCGCTCGAGCTGTCCCGATTCCCCTACGTCAGCTTCGAGTACGAGCCCGACCGGGACGAAGTCTACGCTCTGCGCAAGAAGGTCGACCAGGCCCGGCTCGCGTTCCGCACCGACCCGGCCCGAGGCAAGAAACTGGGCACGCAGGTGCTCGAGGAGCTGCGCCGGCGCCAGCTTCCCGAAGAGCTGGGGGCGCGCGTCCAACACTACTTCGTGGTCGAGAGCCGACGATCCGAGACGAAAGCCCTCAACTGGCTCAAGCCGATCGAGGGCTCCGACCCTCCCCGCGCCCTGGCCAGCTATCGCAGCCGCTATGGAGCGAGCACGGCGCTGTTCGTGCTCTACCGCGGCCACCTGGTGGTGTTCGTCCTGAGCGGCCCACCAGAGGCCTCCGAGCAGCGCCTGCGCGAGCTGGCCTCGAGCCTGAGCTTCGACCTGGCCGCCCCGGCCCTGGTGGCCTCGGCCACTCCCCCGCCGCCCCCCTCCCTGCTCGAGCAGCAGCAGGAGCAGCGCGAGAAGGAGGAGCAACGGCGCCGCGGCAAGTCCTCCAGCCGGGCCTGGCTCACCTTGGTGCCGGTCTTCATCTTGCTGCTCTTCACCTCGCTGCCGGCCTATCTCGGGGCCACCGGAGGCTACCAGGCGGCCGTTACGTCCGGACGAGACGTGCGCGCCAAAGCGGGCGAACGGGCCTTCTACGCCACCCTGGCGGGGGTCTTCGTGGGTTGCCTGGTGGCTTCGTTTGCGCTCTTTCTGGTGGCCGCCAGCGTGGAAGGAGGCGGGGGGATCATGAGCCCGCTGATGGGCTGGTTCGTGATCACGGTGTTCATGGCCATCTACGGCATCGTGGCCGGGCTGGTCGGGGGAACGCTGGCCGGGGTGGGCGCCTGGATCGGCGCCGGCACGGGACCTCGTTTCAGCGGCCTGCTGGCAGCCATTCTGGCTGCCCTGGGCGCGGTGGTGGGGCCCTTCATGCTGGGCTGGATGCCGGTCAAGAAGAAGCACCGCTACCGCTCGGCCCTCCCGGCTCCCGCGGTCTCAGTGCAGCGAGAATGCCTCCACCAGCGAGGAGAAGTCGGCGTAGGTCCGGGGTAGAAAGTGATGCTGCGAGCGCCGGTCCGCCTCGCGTACCGCGCCGGCGAGCTGGCTGCCCAGCAAGGCCCCCAGGGCCGCTCTGCCCCAGTCCAGGGTGGGCGGTGAGGGCGGGAGCGCGATCTCCTTCCAGAGGCGATCAAGGGCCTCCTCGACGAGCAACTGCTCGAGCTGAGGGCTGAGGTCAAACAGGTCGGCGGTCCGCCGTCGGCCGCGTCGTCGCTTCGAGCGCTGCTCGGGGGGCTCGGACTCGATGACCCAGGAGGGCACCGTCAGCGCACGCTGACGGTTCCATTCCGGGTTGGTCATCTGGACAGGCGAGACGATCATTGCGAGGGCATGAAAGCCTGCCGGCCTGAAAAAAGCCTGAAGCCGAGCTTCAGGCCACGGGCTCGTTCCAGGGGTCGAGCAGCCTGAGCCCGCAATCCTCGAAATCCCAGGTGTTGCGCGTGGCCAGAAAGGCGCCCGCCGAGCGCGCGATGGCCGCAATCTGCGCATCGAACTGGGAGATCGGTCGACCGGCTCGACTTCGGTGGACGGCGATCTCGGCGTAGAGGGCGGCCGCCTGGCTGCAAAACGGCAGGACGCGCCCCGGGAAGTCCTCTCGGAACATGTCGCTGGCAGCCGCCTCCAGCGAGTTGCGGCGTCGACCGGTGGCCAGCAGCATCAAGCAATGCAGGATCTCGGCCGGGGTGATGCTGGTGGTGTAGAGGCTGGGGGTGGGTTGAGCCGCGACCCATCGGATGACGCGCTCCTGCGGGCGTGACTTCATCAACTCCGAGAGAACATTGGTATCCAGGACGATCACCGCTCGAGCACCGGAGGCTGGCGGATCGGCTCCCGGGGCGGGAGCTCGAGGTCAACACCGCCCAGCGGGCCAAAGCGACGCTGGATCGACTCCGCCAGATTGTCTCCTGGCGGGCTCTCCTGAGCCAGGGCGGCGCAGAGAATATTACGCGCCTCCTCCTCCATCGAGCAGTTCTTGCGAGCGGCTCGAATGCGCAGGCGAAGCTTGGTCTCTTCATCCAGGCTGCGGATCGTGATGCTGGCCACCGTGGCGCCTCCTTGTCATCAATGATTGCATTGTTAAGCGATGCTGTGAACGGAGTCAATGCTTGATTCTCCTGCCCTAGACCCCCTCCCACGCCGCGCCTTGAACGCTTGAGGAATTGGCGCCGCCGTTCAACAGATTGCCTACACTCCCGTTCCTAATTCTGAGCAGGTCAACGCGCGGGAGCGATGTGAAGCTCCCTCACTTGCCGGAGTGCTTCGTCCGGAAGGTGCTCATCGGGCGGGCTCAGTTGACAGGCCCGGTCCCGGTATCGGACCGGTCAGGCGGATACGACAGCTCAGAGAAGATCCGTGACTGCGGGATCGCCGGCCCGACCTGCCCGGAATGCGGGAACGATTGACCGAGGCATCCCTTGCTGGTTCCTTCGGGGGAGGGATTATGAAGCAACAACATAATGTATCTGGTGCATAATCTTTGAAAAGAGATCTCACCTTTGGAGCTTCCCTTCCTGAACCGAATCGAGGAGATGCGCCGTCTGACGCGATTTCTCCGGCGAGGCACCGGCTCTCTGGCCACAATGTACGGCCGCCGACGCTGCGGAAAGTCCAGGTTACTGCAAGAGGCAATCGCGGCGGACCTCGGCATATACTTCCTGGCCGATGAGCGGGAGCCATCGCTGCAGCGAGCCTCCCTGGCCAGGGAGATGGCACGGCTGCTGCCCGGTTTTTCCGAGGTGCAGTACCCTGACTGGGAGGCTCTGCTCGGCCGGTGGTGGCGGGAGGCGCCGCGGGGGACTACGCTGATCCTCGACGAGTTCCCCGCCCTGGTGAGCATGGATGCGAGCCTCCCCAGCGTGGTGCAGCGCCAGCACGATTTGGGAAAAGATCAGGGAGTCCACTTGATCCTCTGTGGCTCCTCCCAGCGGATGATGCAGGGTCTGGTGCTCGATCGCACGGCGCCACTGTTCGGCCGGTCGACGGAGATTCTCAAAATCGACCCGCTCCCGGCCGGCTGGATCCGCGAGGCGCTGCCGGAATTGTCGGCCACTGAGGCCGTGGAGGCCTTCAGTCTCTGGGGCGGAGTTCCGCGCTACTGGGAGCTGGCCGCTGACTTTCCCGACTCCTGGTCGGCCCTCGAGGACCTGGTGCTCGACCCCCTGGGCGTGCTGCACCAGGAGCCATTGACGCTGCTGCTTGACGACCTCCGCGACCCGGCCCAGTCAGCCTCGATCCTGGAGCTGATCGGACGAGGGTGCCACCGCCCGTCCGAGCTGGCGGCCCGTCTGGAGAAGCCCGTCACATCGCTCTCTCGTCCACTGCAGAGGCTGGTGGAGTTGGGCCTGGTGGTGCGCGACCGTCCGTTTCCTGGCCTGGAGAAGCGCACGCTCTATCGCCTGGCCGACCCGTTCTTGCGATTCTGGTTCCGCTTCGTGGCACCCAATCGGTCCGCCCTGGCCCGCCGGCTCGAGGGCATGGTGGCCTCGATTCGGGCCGACCTGTCCCTGCACGTGGCCACAGTGTGGGAAGACCTCGTGCGGGCCTCAGTGCCGGGCTCGACGCTGTTCGGGCTCGAATGGAGCGAGGCACAACGCTGGTGGAGCAAAGCTGCAGAGGTCGATGTCGTTGCCGAGAGCACTGATGGGAGTGCTTTGCTGGTGGGCACGGTGAAGTGGGAGCAGCGCACTGACGTCGGGCGGGCTCTGGGAGAGTTGGAGCGAGTGATTCCGCTCATACCAGGCAGCGAGGGGCGCGAGGTCTTCCTGTGTGGCTGGGTGCGCTCAGGGAGGGACCGGGCGGATGTTCTGGGGCCGGAGTGGGTGCTCGACAGGCTCAGGTGAGGATGACCTCTGCTCGGCCTGCCGTGAGCTCTGGGTATGCGGCAGAGCGGTCAGGTCCGCCAGCCGACGAGTGATCTCAGCGTGACCTCGGGATTGCGCAATGCGGTGGGGGATCCCGGTGGAGTTTCCGGGTCCCTGGCGCCCCCTGTGGCCAAACCGCCCGGCGCTGGCTCGGCTCACCGCGAGGCCCCGGCAGCGCCCCGCACAACACTAACAAACGTTCCAAATCTGAACCGCCGGTTCAAAATCAAAAAGAGATGGACTGTATTGGCGCGCTCCTAAAGCGTTGAATCGAACATTGGGCCGCCAGGACTACTCCATGGTGGCCAGATCTGTCTCGGTGTTTGAAGACGTTGCGTTTGGAGCCGGCCGTACCGATCGCCTCGTTCACCATGCCATCACCCGCACCGTGTGGGGCTGAACTCTCAGCCAGCGTCCCCGGAGCCTCGAAATTCTTCGACCGCCCTGGAACGGCTTCTGGGACGAAGTCGACCTGGGAGGCGGGCTGGCCCCGCGTAAGCCTCCCCCCAGGCAACCCGGGCCGGGTTCAGCCCAACCGCATGCGCGTGATCTGCTCCTCGCTCGGAAAACCGAGCGTGGCCACCCGGGGCGGGTGGTAGGCCAGTGGCTCGAGCAGCTCGCCGCACACCTCGTGGAGCTTCTCCCAGCGGAAGTAGCCCAGGCTGCGCCCCTGGCGCACCAGCGATACGGTGGAGGCGCGGGGCAAGAGTTGCTGGCCGGTGGCCTCGTCCCAGCTGACCAGATCGACCCAGTGACCCGTGTCGCGGTCGCGGGCCAGCTCGTAGCCGGCCAGGCTGGCCTCGGGGTGGTAGCTCTGCAGCAAGGGCGCCTGCAACGCGTAGTCGCGGGAGGCGCCCTGCATGAACAGGCGGCGCACCGCTTCGTAGTGGGGGTGCTCCACCGCCGGCACGAACGGGTGCCAGGCGCCCCCGCGCCAGACCACCGGGATGGGTGAGAGCAGGCCGTCCTGACCGATGGCCTCCTGCGCCAGGGCGGCCAGCCGGCCGATTCCGGCGGCATCCTCCGAGCCGGTCACGGCCAGGGTATCGGCGCGCAGGGCCAGAGCCACGGGAGAGCCCTTCACGGCCAGCGCCACCAATCGCTCGGCCAGCAGCAGGCGGGTGGCGTCGTAGCCGTCCTTCCAGGTCGAGACGAAGTAACCCGGGGCCAGCTCGCGGAACTCCGCCTGGCTGCGCTCGGCCAGGTTGAGGCGAGCTACCTTGAGGGCCTCCTCGAAGGAAACGTCCCACTCCTCGAGGTGCTCCAGGGTGAGCGCCACCGAGTCCTCGTGCACCAGCTCGAGGCCCAGCTCGGTGGAGAGGAGGCGGAAGGGGATGTCGGCCCCCAACTGCAGGCGCGACTGCTCGAAGTAGATGCGCTCGCGCACCCGGGGACGAAGCCCCGCGCGAGCTTCAGCGAAGGTATCCGGCGGCCCCTGGGCCTGTCCGCCCTCGAGCCAGACGCCGACGTAACGCTCGATCACGCCCCGACGCTCGCGTCCGGCGGCGGCCACGTATTCGTCGTAGGCCTGGGCCAGGAAGAGGCGGATCTTGTTCTGCTCGACCTGAAGGCAAAAGTTGTCGCGGTCGAGGCGGATGGGACGCTCGTCGCCGGCTCGCCGGATGGCGTTGAGCAGGCTGGTCGCAAAAGTCTCGCGATTGGGGGCTCCGAACAGGTTGCCGTACATCAGTTCCTCCTTGGGGGGGTGGGCAATTCTCCCCTGGAAGTTCGGATCCTGCGCTGAAGCCAACGACAGGGGCGGTCGACAGTTACCGTGGCTTGAGCACGATCGGAGGAATCTCGGCCGTCAACGGATCGCCCTGCAGAGGAAACTCCTTGAGCTGCTCCTCGCGATAGCCCGGCATGCTGGCCGTGACTTTGACCACACTGGGCAACCGGGAGCTCTGGAAGCTCATCTCCACCAGAAAGTCGCCCTCCTGGCCGAGTTTGAGCTCCTGGCCCTGGCGGGTCACATCCAGCGGGATCTGGGGCAGGTGGATGGTCAGGCGAGCGTCCCGCGGCGGGCCGCTGACATCTCCCAGGCGCAGACGGCCGCGCACCAGTACTCTGACGTCGTGCAGCTTGAGCTGGGTCGACTCGGCCCTGTTGGAGGAACCAGAGCGGCTCTGATGGACCCAGATCACCAGCCCGACGAGAATCAAGGCCCCGATGGCCAGGAAGCGCCACGACGAAGAGGAGCCGGCGGGCGGAGGGGGGAGAGGGCGATGCGGATCGGAGCTGGCCCGCGGAACGCCGCCCGCGGTGGGTCGCGGCTCTCGGGACAGCGAGCCTGAGGAGGTGGCCTCCCTGCCCGCCCGAGCAAAGGTGCCCGAGGGTGGGCCCGAGGCCTCCTTGCCCGAGGGCGGGCCCGAGGCCTTCTCCCCCGGTCGCGTAAAGGTGCCCGAGGGAGGACCAGCACTTGTGCCCGGTTGAGGTCGAGAAATGGGGCCAGACGGCGGGCCCGAGGCCTTTTCGCCGGGCCGGGAAAAAGTGCCCGAGGGAGGGCCAGCACTTGCGCCCGGTTGAGGTCGAGAAATGGGGCCAGACGGCGGGCCCGAGGCCTTTTCGCCGGGCCGGGAAAAAGTGCCCGAGGGAGGGCCAGCAGTGGCGCCCGGTTGGGGTCGAGAAAGGGGGCCAGACGGAGAGCCAGAGGCCCTTTCTCCCGGCCGGGAAAAGGTGCCCGAGGGCGGGCCCGAAGTCGAGGCTGGCCGGGGCTTGAGCGCCTCTTCCAGAGCCTGATCGAGCTGAGGACGAGCCGACTTTGATTTGGGATCCGGTGCGGCCGGGGGGGGCGCCTTCTTCTCGAAGACCTCACTGAAGTCCACCATGGCCGGCGGCCGCGGCAGGGGCTGAGCGGGAGCGGACGGGTCGGCCGGCGCCAGAGTCTCGATCTTCCAGCCCGCCGCCACCAGGTCTTCACGGGCCAGACGATGGTCGAGCGCCTCCAGAACTCCGGTTTTGAGCCCACCGTGTTGGTCGCGCAGTCGGTAGGAGAACTTGGGCACTTCGGCTGATTCTTCGTGGAGGGAAAGGAGCAGTCCTACGGGTGCCAGATGATGCTGACCACGAACAGGATGGCCATCACCCAGGTAGTGGCCATGATCTCCCGGACGCGCCCGGTGGCGACCTTCAAGATGACATAGCTGAGGATCCCCCAGATCAGCCCGTGGGCGATGCTGAAGGTAAACGGCATCATCACCATGGTCAGGAACGCCGGCAGGGCCTCGGTCATGTCCTCGAGCTCGAGATCGCGAATCGGCTCGAGCATGAAGAACCCCACCAGGATGAGGACGGGCGCCGTGGCGGCGGAGGGAATGACCGAGGCCAGCGGCGAGAGCACCATGGCCCCCAGAAAACAAAAGCCCGTGCACACGGCCGCAAGGCCGGTGCGCCCTCCCTCGGCAATGCCGGTAGCGCTCTCGATGTAGACCGTGGTCGTGGAGGTGCCCACCACCGACCCGAAGACGATCGAGCTGGCATCGGCCACCAGAGCCCGGGAGAGCCCGGGGAAGGTCTGGCGCTTGCGGTCGATCCAGCCCAGCTTGGTGGTCAGGCCCACCAGGGTGCCAGCGGTGTCGAAGATGGACACGAAGGTGAAGGTGAAGACGATGAACAAAAGCCCGCGGTTCCAGGCTCCGGAAAGATCCAGCTGAAAGGCCACCTTGCCGAGCACCTGAAGATCGGGCCAGGCCACCAGCCGCCCATCGGCCGGCCAGTTGGCCACGTGGGCCTCCCCGCTGGGCATGAACAGGGCCACCACGGTGGCCGCCATGATCCCAAGAAAGAGCGCCCCTTTGACCTTGCGGGCCAGCAGAAAGGCGGTCAGCAGGAGGCCGAAGATGGCCACCAGAGCCGAGGGCGAGGTCAGGCTCGCCATGGTCACCAGCGTCGCCGGATGGGGCACGACGATACCGGCGTTCTTCAGCCCGATGAAGGCGATGAACATGCCGATCCCGACCGAGGTGGCCACCTTGATGTTGAACGGGATCTCCTTGAAGATGCGCTCGCGAATGGGCAGAAAGCTGAGCACCAGGAAGATGCAGCCGTCGATCAGAGTAGCCCCCAGCGCCTGCTGCCAGGTCAGCCCGAGCTGCTTGACGGCAGTGTAGGTGAACAGAGCGTTCATCCCCATGCCCGGCGCCAGGCCGAAGGGCAGGTTGGCCAACAATCCCATCAGGATGGAGCCAAAGGCGCAGGCCAGCGCGGTGGCCATCAAGAGCGCCTGGCGATCCATCCCGGCGTCGCCGAGCACATGCGGGTTGACGAACAGGATATACGACATGGTGATGAAGGTGGTCAGACCGGCCAGGACCTCGATGCGGGCGCTCGAACCCCGCTCGCTCAGCTTGAAGGTGCGCTCCAGCCAGGCGTTCACACGCGACTCCGCAGGGTGAGATGGGTCAGCTCGGGCGGGCAGCCCAGCCGGATGGGCGGCGAAACCACGCCCAACCCGACGTTGGTGTAGACCTGGGTGCCGCCTTCCAGGCGATAGAGACCCATCGGGTACTTGCGCCCGTGGGGCGGCAGCACCACCGGGCCCACCAGCGGAAGGCGGAACTGTCCCCCGTGGGAGTGACCGCTCAGCTGCAGCGGGATGCCAAACTCCGAGGCCACGTCAGCAAAGTCGGGCTCGTGGGCGAGCAGCAGACGAAACTGGTCGGGGGGAATGTCCTTCAGAGCCAGAGCAAGGTCGGGCTGGCCGGCCCAGCAGTCGTCCACCCCCACCACCCAGAAGGCCGCGCCTTTGTGGCGCAACTGCACGGCTCGATTGACCAGAAGCTCGATGCCATGGCGGGCAAAGCCCCGGGCCAGGGGCTCTTGACCGCGCACCCAAAGGTCGTGGTTGCCCAGCACCGCGTAAACCCCTAGTGGAGCGCGCAGCTCGCTGACCAGGGCCACCAGGCTGGCAGCATATCGGGCCGACACACTGAGAAAGTCGCCCGTGAGCACGATCAAGTCGGCGCCCAGTTTCCCTGTAGCTTCCAGGCCGTTGCGCAAGAGGGCCTCCGGCACCCAGGGTCCGCGGTGCAGGTCGGAGAGCTGGGCGATGGTCAGGCCGTCGAGCTCGCCGGGCAGGGCGTCGAGCTCGACCGTTACCCGCCGGGTCTTTAGCCACCAGGGCTCCAGGGTTACCCGGGCCAGGCCCAGCGTGGCCGCCGCCGCCCCCAGGGCCAGGAAGGTGCGCTGCTTCACGCGCCCAGCACCTGGCAGGCGATGCGGTAGTCAGCCTCCTCATCGACGTCCACGGCCACCTCGGGGTAAGACATCAGCACCCCCACCATCTGGGTGTGGAAGCGCTGCGACAGGGCGGCGGTGAACTGCTCCAGGCGCAGCCGGTGCAGAAAGTGCACGCCCAGCACGTAGAACAGGCCCAGTTTGAGCCCCAGAGCCATGGCCGAGCTGACCGGGTTGAGACGATTACGATAAATGCCGTTGACCCGCTCCATGGCGGCCCGGTTGTGAAGAATCGAGGGCCGCGCCAGGGCCAGGTTGCCGTGACAGATGGACCCATCGGCAAAGTGGCTGAAATACTTGCGGATGGTCGCAAACGGACCGGTGAACCGCTCGCGGGGAACCAGGGCCAGGTAGAAGTCTCCCCCCGGGCGTGAGCGGCACAGCGACAGGAACTGGTCCACCATCTCCGAGCGAAGCAGCGGCAGGTCAGCCGTCACGATCAGGACATACTCCTCCTCGGGAAAAGCGCCCAGGGCAGCTTTGAAGCTCTCCAGCGGCTCGTCTCCGCCTGGCAGACAGCGGTAGCCAGGCAGGTCGTGCTGGCCTACCACGGCCACTTCCTCCAGGCCACTCAGAGCCTCGAGCACGTAATCGATCAGGCGCCGCCCACCGATCTCGAGGGTGGCTTTGGGGCCAGGTTGATAACCGGGAAACAGGGATCGGGTATTGATCCCCCCCGCCAGCACGACGGCCCGCATCAGCGCGAGCGCGCCTTCAGCTCCAGGGCGAGGGCCTTGAGGTCGGCCGCAATCATGGCCGCCTCGGCCCGGTCCACGCCACTGGCCACCAGAATCTCCTGAGCGTCAATACCCATCGCAGCATGACCCGAGGTTCGCAAACCTTCGGACGGGCTCCTCTGGCCTCCCGCGCAATGACGCGCTGAATGCTCAACAGGTTGAACTTCGCCGCATCGCCGGTGCCACAACACTCTGGAAGCGGTTCGAAACAAGTTTCTCACCGCACCGTCAAGGCGTCGAGTTGGAGGGAGCGGGACCCGCCCGGCTCGAAGGCGCTCACGACCCCATCGATAGGAGGCTTACGCCATGGCGGAGACAGCCCTGAAGCACCAGCAGATGTTCATCGACGGCCAGTGGGCCGACTCGGCCGGAGGCTCCAGCGAGGAGATCCTCAACCCGGCAAACGAGCAGGGCCTGGCCCAGGTGTTCAAGGGTACCTCCCAGGACGTAGAGCGGGCCGTTCAGGCCGCCAGCCAGGCCTTCGAGAAGTGGTCCCAGAGCACCCCCGCCGACCGGGCCACGGCCCTGTTGAAGCTGGCCGACCGCATCGACGAGCACGCCGAGGAGCTGGCCCAGCTCGAGTCGGCCAACGTGGGCAAGCCGATCAGCTACTCCCGAGGCGAGGTACCCTTCATGAGCGACAACCTGCGCTTTTTCGCGGGAGCTGCCCGGTTGATGGAAGGGCGAGCCGCGGGCGAGTACCTGGCTGACCACACCAGCTGGATCCGGCGCGAACCGGTGGGCGTGGTGGCCTCCATCGCCCCCTGGAACTATCCTTTGATGATGGCCGTGTGGAAAATCGCCCCCGCCCTGGCGGCCGGGAACACGGTGGTTCTCAAGCCCTCCGAGCAGACCCCCCTGACCACCTTGCGCCTGGCCGAGCTGGCCGCCGACCTCTTCCCCCCGGGCGTGCTCAACGTGATCACCGGTCACGGCGACGTGGGGGCGGCCATGGTGGCCCATCCGAAGGTGGCCATGGTGTCCCTGACCGGGGATACCTCCACCGGCAAGAAAGTGGCCCGGGCCGCGGCCGAGAACCTCAAGCGGGTCCACCTCGAGCTGGGCGGCAAGGCTCCGGTGCTGGTCTTCGATGATGCCGACCTCGAGTACGTGGCCGGCACCCTGCGCACGGCTGGCTTCTACAACACCGGGCAGGACTGTACCGCCGCAACCCGCGTCTACGCCTCGGGCAAGGTCTACGACAAACTGCTCGAGCAGCTCATCCCCCGGGTATCCACGCTGAAGGTGGGCGACGTGGGCTCGGAGGACTCCGAGATGGGCCCGCTCATCTCACGCTCGCAGCAAGAGCGCGTCAACGGCTTCGTGGGGAGGGCCCGAGAGCAAAAGCACGTTGAGGTGCTGCTCGGTGGCAGCATTCCCGATGGACGCGGCTACTTCTTCCAGCCCACCATCCTGGGCGGAGTGGAGCAGAAAGACGAGGTCGTCCAGCGTGAGATCTTCGGTCCGGTCTTGACGGTCACGCGCTTTGCCTCGGATGAGGAAGCCATCGCCCACGCCAACGACACCGACTACGGCCTGGCTTCCTCGGTCTGGACCCGGGACGTCAACCGGGCTCTGCGAGCCTCGAAGGCGCTGCGCTTCGGCTGCGTCTGGATCAACACCCACATGTCGCTGGTCAGCGAGATGCCCCATGGCGGATTCAAGCAGTCGGGCTACGGCAAAGACCTCTCGATGTACGGCCTGGAGGACTACACCGTGGTAAAGCACGTGATGGCTCGGTTCGGCTGATGGGTGCCATCTCCCTTAAGACCGAAGTGCCCGGGCCGAACAGCCGGGCGCTCTACGAGCGGCTGCAGGCGGCCACGCCGCGCTCGGTCGGCCACACCACCCCCATCGCCGTGGCCCACGCCGAGGGGGCCCGCATCACCGACCTGGACGGGAACGTGCTGCTCGACTTCGGGGGGGGCATCGGGGTGGTCAACGTGGGCCACCGGGCTCGGCGCGTGGTGGCCGCCCTGCACGATCAGGCCGACCGCTACCTGCACCAGTGCTTTCAGGTCATGGTCTACGAGCCTTACATCGAGCTGTGCGAGCGGCTCAACCGGCTCACGCCCGGCTCGTTCGCCAAGAAGAGCGTGCTCTTCAACAGCGGAGCCGAAGCAGTGGAGAACGCGGTCAAGATCGCCCGCTCGGCCACCGGTCGCCGGGCCGTGCTGGCTTTTGACCGGGCCTTCCACGGTCGCACCCTGCTCGCGTTGGGTCTGACCGGCCAGGTCCAGCCCTACAAGGCTGGCTTCGGGCCCTTTCCAGCCGACATCGTGCGCCTTCCCGTCCCCTACTGCTACCGCTGCCCCCACCAACGCACCCCCTGCTGTGAGCTCGACCTGGCCGCCCTGGAGAGCCTGGTGCGCTCGCAGATGGCGCCGGACGAGGTGGCGGCCCTGATCGTGGAGCCGGTGCTGGGCGAGGGAGGCTTCATCGTGCCCCCCGAGGGCTACCTGACCAATCTGCAGGCCTTCTGTCGCAAGCACGGCATTGTGTTCATCGCCGACGAGGTGCAGAGCGGCTTTGGGCGAACCGGTCGCTGGTTCGCCTCCGAGCACTTCGGAATCGAGCCCGACCTGGTCACCATGGCCAAGTCGCTGGCCGGAGGCACGGTGCTGAGCGCGGTCACCGGTCGGGCCGAGTTGCTCGATGCGCCCGGCCCGGGTGGCCTGGGGGGCACCTACGGGGGCTCGCCGATGGCCTGCCGGGCGGCCCTGGCCACCCTGGAGACGCTGGAGCAAGATGGCCTGCTTGCCCGCGCTGAGGAGCTCGGCCGCCGCCTGCTCGAGCGAGGGCGGACCTGGCAGAAGCGCTTTCCCTTCATCGGCGAGGTGCGCGGCCTGGGGGCCATGGTAGCCATGGAGCTGGTGGAGGCCGACAAAGCCCCCGCCAGCGAGCGTGCCGCCCGGGTGCTCAAGCGCTGCTACGAGCGCGGGCTGATCTTGCTAAAAGCAGGCGCTGGCGCCAACGTGCTGCGCTTCTTGATGCCGCTCTCGATCGCCTGGGAGGAGCTCGACGAGGGTCTAGACGTGCTCGAGGCCGTGCTCAGCGAATGAAGTAAGGACCCGGCTGCAGCACGGGCCGCACGATAGGCGGGCTGACCGTGTTGAAGACGGGATAGCCAGTGATAGCCGGCGGACCGCTGGGCAGGCCGGGCATGAAACCCGGGTAGGTGTTGGGATAGACCGCCCTCACTCCGGGCACCACGCGAGCCCCGGCCGGGTAGAATGGCCCGTAGTTGTTGCAGTTGCCGTAGCCATACCAAGGGTTTCCCCACCCCCACCCGTACACGGGCGCGCTAGGCAGCACGGTGGAGGCGAAGGCTCCCCCGCCGCCGCCCGGGCTCATGGTTTTGTTGGGGCCGGGAGAATAAGTCTGGCTGTAGGTCTGCACGCGCTGCACGGGCTGGGCAGCCTGGACAGATTGAGGCGCGTAGTTCTGCATGACCGCGGGACCTGAGCTGGAGTAATCCACGTTCGACTGGCCCAGGTCATATTCTTTGAAAGCTGGCTGCCGCTTGAGGGGACGCTTCTTCTTGGGCCGGAAGTCCTTGATGACGATGGTCTTGTTGCCCTGTGCATCGGTGCGGGTCTGGGTCACGAGGCCCTTCTCGGCCCAGGCGCCCGCGCTCAGGGTGCAGATCATGAGGGCGATCACGAAGCGCTTCATGCCGATAGTGTACTACTTCCGTAGCGAAGTCGCAACTCTTGAACGATCTCCTCCAGCACAGCCGGCAGGGACGCCGTAAAATCGAGTGTCTGGCCCGTTGTCGGGTGCTGCAGCTCCAGACGACGGCAATGCAGGGCCTGGCCCTCGAGTCCGAAGGGGTTGGACCGTTTGCCATAGGTCGGGTCGCCCACCAGGGGATGGCCCAGCCAGGTGAGGTGGACCCGAATCTGGTGGGTGCGTCCAGTAAACAGGTGGCACTCGAGCAGGGAATATTGCCCTCCGAAGCTCTCGCGCACCTCGTAATCGGTGCGGGCGTCGCGCCCGCCGGCCACCACTGCCATGCGCTTGCGGTCGATCCGATGTCGGGCGATCGGCTGCTCGATCCGGCCCCGAGTGGTCGTGGGAACCCCGTGCACCAGAGCCTGGTAGACTTTGATCACGGTGCGGTCCTGGAACTGCTGCTGCAGGCGAAAGTGGGCCTGGTCGTGTTTGGCCACCACCATCAGGCCCGAGGTATTCTTGTCCAGGCGGTGCACGATGCCCGGCCGCTCCACTCCGCGGATGCCGGACAGATCGCGGCAGTGGGCCAGCAGGGCGTTGACCAGCGTGCCGCCGCGGGCCCCCGAGCCGGGATGGACGGTGAGTCCCCGCTGTTTGTTGAGCACCAGGATGTGTCCGTCCTCGTAGACGATGTCGAGCGGAATGCCGGCTTCCGGCTCAGGCTCGGCCGGGACGGTGGGAGGGATCTCAACCAGCACCTGCCAGCCGGCCTTGAGCCGGGTGGAAGATCGGGCATGCTGATTGCCCAGAATCACCCGGCCCGACTCGATCCAATCCTGAATCTGCGAGCGCGAGCACTCCAGCCGGCTAACCAGGAAGTGATCCAGCCGCGCGCCGACGTCCTCGGGCCCGACCTCGAAGCTGCGCACGCTGGGCTCGGGCTTGACGTCCTCGGGTCGGGTGAAGAAGTCGTCCGTCATATCCAGCTGCGAATGAAGAAGAGGCGCCGAAAGTAGCCTTCCGGGATGCTCAATCCGGTCAGCAGGGGAAAGAAGACCGCAAATGAGATCAAGATGCAGACAAAGTAGCCGATCAACGCGCGACGCCAGAAGGGCGTGTCGGTCCAGTCCAAGAGGGCCATCCCGGAGATCAGGGCCATGATGGGAATGCAGGGCAACATGTAGTAGATGAACCCGCCGGTGGTGGCCGAGGCCCACAGCAGCACCTGAGGAAAGTAGGTCAGCACCAGGAAAGCCCGGGCCCGGTCGCGCCGGGTCCAGGCCAGAATACTGGCCTCCAACAAGAACATCAGGAAGGGCAGCCAGAACAGGGGATTGCCAATGGTGACCACACCCCGGACCGTCTTGTTCTCGGCCAGCGGCTCATCCTTGGGCTCTTCCTCGTAGACATACCAGACAGGTTTGTAGTCGACCGGCCAGGAGTAGAACGGGGACAGGTAGCGGTGGTCGAACTCCTTCTTGTTGTAGCGAAAGCGCACCATGCGCTGGTGATAGCCTTTGATGGTCTCGAGCTGCTTGGGCCCGATGGCCCCTTCGCGCCAAAAGAGCGGGGTATAGGAGAGCAGGTAGACGGCCGGGATCACCAGCGCGAAGAGCGCGATCAGTGCGACCAGGCGCCTGACGTTGAACCCCGCCGGCCAGAGCAAGACCATGGCCAGGAAGGCCCCCACGGCCGCGAACAGGCCGCTCCACTTGCAGGCCGTAGCCAGACCGAACATGACCGCCGCTGTCAGGGCCCAGAGCCAGGAGCGGCGGCCTGCCTCGAGGTACTTCCAGGTTGTCACCAGGCCGAGCATGATCCAGAAAGCTTGGTACATGTCCAGCATGGCGATGCGCGACTGGACCAGGTGCATGAAGTCGAAACTCACCATGCCAGCTGCTGTGAAGGCCACGAAACGACCGCCGCCGGGCATGATCCAGCCCAGGTAGAAGGTGAGAGGGATGATGGCCACTCCCAGCACCAGGCTGCCCAGCCTCCACCCCACGGTCTCGTTGAGGGGGACGCCCTGAAAGCGCAGGAAGTCCACCAGCTCGATTCCCAGCCCGAGCTGCAGCTTGCCCAGCAGGGGGTGCACGCTGTTGGGGTCTTCCTCCCCGGCGTAGATCTTCTTGGCCGCCTCGACGTAGTAAATCTCGTCGAAATACTCACGGGAGGGGAAGTCGATCCGGTAAGCCCTGGTCCCGAAGGCAAAGAGCACGAGCAACAGCAGCCAGACCAGGTCTCGGCGCGTGAAGGAGGGTGGCCGGTGGCCACTCTCCCGGTGCTCCTCGGGCCCGGCCGAAACAGAAGGGGTCTGACTCTCGGGCGGATGCTCGGACATCGGGAAATGCAATGGCCTCCACGGACGGACTCGAACCGTCGACCTACCGCTTAGGAGGCGGTCGCTCTATCCCCTGAGCTACGCGGAGACGCAGGTCGAGTCTAAACCATGTCGGCCCGGGGAGCAAGGGCCTGTCAGCGCAACTTGCTATCCTCGACCTTGCCGTAAAGCGAGCGGTAATAAGGCTCGTCCTTCTTCAATCCGGCCTCGCTGTGGTAGGTCCCCGCGCAACGCAACGTGAAAACCGGCACGCCGCCTTGCTTGAACTGATAGCCATTGGGCTGCTCGTAGGTCAGTTTCCCGGAGGCCGGACAGACCGGCATCTTGGGGAGCGACGGCTCCTTGCCATCGGTCAGAACGCTCAGGCGAGGAGGCAGGCTTCCCTTGTTCTTCTTCTGGTAATCCTCCAGCGCCTTGCTGATGGTCATCAAGTTTTGACGACAGCCCTCCAGGTCGGCGACCAGCTTCTTGGAAGCATTGACGGCCGCCAGGCCCGGCAAGATCACCGCGGCCAGCACTCCGGCCAGAAATAGCACCGAGCAAAGCTCGACATAATTTGTACCAGCTGGCTTGTTGCGCTCACCACTCACTTCAGCGTCTTCACCCTTTCCTGGGCTCGCTCGATGTATTTGGCCATCTTCTGGCCGGGGGCCATCTCGCTCTGAGCTAACTCCAGGAAGGCTTTGTAGCTCTCCACGGCCTTCTCTTTCTCGCCCGTCAATTCATAAGCCTGGGCCAGGATAAACTGAGCCTCGCTGAAGTCCGGCTTAAGCTGAATAGTCCGACGGAACTCGGAGATGGCCTCGAAGATCTTCTGCTCGTTTAGATAGACCGTGCCCAGAGCGTAGTGAGCCCGAAAACTGTCCTTCTTGATGTCCAGCGCTTCCACCAGGGCTCGTCGAGCCTTCTCATAGTCGCGCTCGAGACTGTACAGCTCGCCTCGGGCGACCCGCACCTCAAAACAGCCGTGATCGAGCTTGAGCGCCTCACTGAGCTTATTGCCGGCGGCGTGCATCTGGCCTTTCTCCATCAGCTCGCGGGCCTCGCCCACCAGCGACAGGGCGCCTTGCTTCTTCTGCACCTGGACGTCCCACAGGTTGGCCACCAGCAAGCCCCACGAGACCAGGGCCGAGAGAAAGAACATTCCCGAGTCGATGGCCTTGTGCGCAAAGAGCCAGAAAAGGGGCCCAGGCAAGAGCAGCAGCCCCAGCATGAGGAGAATCTTCTTGGCGTTCAGCACCTTCATGGTTTCCGGGAATTTCGGACTTGTTTCATGGGTTCCCTGTAAATTCGGCGCTGACAAGAGCGGTCTACTGAAATCCTGGTGACGCCGGGAGGCAGTCGACCGAACCTGGGCGGTCGAGTTTGTAACATGATTGTTAACTTCTGGACACGCCACCCGGTCAAGCCCCCCTTCGGGTTGCACCCGGGGAAGGGCTTGACTATATTGGTAACTGACGACCCGTGCGTGCGAGCGCGGGCGCGAAAGGTGGAACAGATGGCGATCGGCAATGTGAATGTCCCTCAGGGTGGGTCCAATGCCCAAGTGAACAACGCCACCCACACCGGGGCAGCCCAGCGACAGAGCGCGGCGGCCCGAGGGGATGTCACGGGGGCCCGCGAGCAAACCGCTCGCGAGCAGCAAGTCGGCGATACATCGACGGTCACCTCGACTCCCGACCCGCAGGCTCAACAGCAGCAACCGCCGCAGCCCGAGCCGGAAGGCGTCGAGTTCAAGTCGCTCGGCAAACGCAACGGAGTCGAGCGCTTCGGGGTGGAGGGCGACCCCAACATCCAGCTTTACGTGTCCGACTCGGGCGTACAACTGCAGCGGATGCCAGGTCAGATGATCGTGGGAATGCCCGATGGCAACATTCTGATGCGCGACATGAACTCCGGTAAGGTATCCGGACATTCGTCCGACGGCCAGAAGCTCGAGGTGACCTCGGACGACGTCAACAAGACGCTCAGCTACGTCGACGCCGAGGGCAACCGCATCACGGTGAAGCCCGAGAACCTGACCGTGGTCGTTAACGACGAAGCTCGCATCCACCCCGACCGGTCGGTCGAGAACCTGAAGGGGCAGCAGTTCGTCCAGCAACCGGCTCCCCAACCCAGCGGCATTCTCAACCCCGATCTGGGCATGGGCGCCGACCAGGTCAACCTGGGCGGGGCCGGTCCCGGCGTCGGCAATGCCGGGGTCTACGGACCTCAAGGTGGTCTGCAGGGTGCCCGCCAGGAGCAAACCCCCTCAGGCTTGATGCGCACCATCACCCCCGATGGGATGATGGTCATCGGGTTGCCCAACGGAGTGGCCATCAGCCACGGTCCGGCTGGAGCCATGGCCATGGACTCCCGCTCGCAGCAGCCCATCCCGGTTCAGGTGGCCATGCACCGGCGGCCCGATGGCGGCGAGGAGTATCGCTATCAGTTCCGCGATGCGGGAGGAAATCTGTATACCCTGTTCTCGCAGAGCATGGACTTCACCGTGGAGTCGCCCGACCGCCGCGTGGCCCAGATGGTCCTGCCCCAGGGCAATGTTATGACGGCCGTGCGCGGGGACAACGGGCAGTATACCCACGAGGTCTTGCCCGACGGAAGCCAGATCAACCGGGGCGGAGCGCAGTTCGCGGGCGACCGGGTCATCATGCCTCAGGGCGAGTTCTCCCAGATGAGCCCCCTGCCGTTCCCCGTCTCCGGCTTCATGGCTCCGGCCTTCCAGGAGCAGGCAGCCCGCCAGGCTCAGGCCAGGGCGACCGGTCAGGCCGGCCAGCAGGCGGCCCAGAGCGCCAATGGCCAGTTCCAGACCCAGAGCGTGCCCGGCGGAGGGGCCAATCCTGGTGGCGGTATTCCCGGGACGCCCGACAATCCGCTCGGCAACGTGGGGAACGTGGCCAACGGCGAGTTCTCGCCCCACCCCAGCATCCACTCGCGCCCGAACTTCCCGCAGGCCGAGGTTCGACCCAGCCTGTGGCAGCGCTTTAAGAACTTCCTGTCCGGACGACCGTCCAGCTACGTTCCGCCGGATCAGCACCAGCAGCAATGGGGGCCCCAGGGGCCCCAGCAGACACAGGGCCCCTGGGGTCCGCCGCCTTACAGCCAGTATAATCCTGGCGGGGTGATGCCCAGCCCCTGGCCGGGCCAGCAATTCCCACCTCAGCAGTCCAATAACTGGATCAACTGGGTCATGGGCGCAACCATGCTGACCAGCGTAATTTCCAGCGTCTCGCTCCTGGCCACGGTGGCGGGCGCCAGCCCCTGGAACATCGGGTTCTTTCCGCCGATGATGGGCTTCCCCTGATAAGTAGCCGTCTTGTCTGAGACCACCCTGTCGAGCTCGATCTGCTTTGAGGGCCGCATCGTGCGCCTCGAGCTGCTCGAGGTGGAACTACCCGATGGCAGCCGCGCCCCCCGCGAGATCGTGCGCCACGATGATGCCGTGTGCGCGGCCGTTCTCACCCGCTCTGGCTCGGTTGTTTTCGTGCGTCAGTACCGCAAAGCCGTGGAGCGAGCCCTGCTGGAGATACCGGCCGGACTGATTAACCGTGACGAGGCACCTGACGATGCCGTACGCCGGGAGCTGGCCGAGGAGATCGGCATGTTGGAGGGGTCGGTGGAGTACCAACTTGCCTGCCTGGCCTCCCCTGGCTTCTGTGACGAGACCATGCACCTCTACCTGGTGACCGACGCCGTGCTCGGCCCCAACCAGCCCGACCCCGGGGAATTGCTCGAAGTAGTCGAGCTCGAGCCAGGGGAAGCGGTGCGGCGAGCCCTGGCCGGCGAGCTCGGAGACGCCAAGTCAGCCCTCGGCGTGCTGCTGCTGGCTCGCAAAATGGGATGGTAGTCGGTCTCTACCTGCACTTTGCCTACTGCCGCACCCGTTGCACCTACTGCGACTTCAACGCCTACAGCGAGCCTGACGCTGTGGACGAGCAGCGTGGCTATTTCGAGGCCTTGCTCGAAGACGTGCGTCGCACCGGAGCCGAGCGAGCCTATCGAGTCCGCACACTGTTCTGCGGGGGAGGAACCCCCAGCCTGACCCCGGCAGCCTGGATGGGCGAGCTTCTGGAGGTCTGCCGTACCAGCTTCCAGCTCGAGCCCCTGGCCGAGATCACGCTGGAGGCCAATCCGGGCACAGTCGATCAGGCTTATCTGGCCGCTCTGCGCCAGGCCGGCTTCAATCGCCTCTCGCTGGGGGTGCAGAGCTTCCGCGACGAGCTCTTGCAGCGCATCGGTCGTATCCACAACGCCCGGCAGGCAGGCCAGGCCCTGGCCGCAGCCCGAGCGGCCGGCTTCGACAACGTGAGCCTCGACCTGATCTACGGGCTGCCCGGCCAGACCCTGGCCGACTTTCGGGCCGACCTGGAACAAGTCCGCGTGCTGCGACCTGAGCATCTCTCGGCCTACGCCCTGACGGTCGAGCCCAACACCCGCCTGGAGGCCCAGATTCGCCTGGGAGAGCTGGCCCCTCCCGACCCCGACCTGCAGGCCGACATGGCCGACCTGCTCGCTCCCTCCCTGCGGCCGCTGGGATACCGACGCTACGAGATCTCCAACTGGGCTCTCCCGGGGAGAGCCTGCCGCCACAACCTGATCTACTGGCGCAACCGCCCCTACCTGGGCCTGGGCTGTGGCGCCAGTAGCTACATCGACGGCTGGCGTACCCGGCGCATCCTCCACCCCCACTACTACGCCGCGGCAGTGGCCCAGGGACGCTCACCCGTCATCGAGCATGAGCGACTCGGACTCGAGGGCACCCTGAAGGATGTCATCACCCTGGCTCTGCGCACCCGACGCGGCCTCGACCTGGAGCGGCTCTATCGCAGATATCCTGTCCTGCCGGAACGGGTGGAAGGCTTCCTGGACGGGCTTCCCTCAGGGCTGGTGCGGCGTAGCGGCTCGCACGTACGCCTGACGAGCCGGGGTCGCAATATCGCCAACGTCGTCTTTGTCGAGTTGCTGGAGACGATACTGACCGGCACAACTACGAATCCTTCCTAATGCATCATCCGGTGTAAGTGTCCCTACCCTTTGAGTCAAGCCACAGAGACCGCCGAGGCCACGGAGCGCCTCGTCCTGACACAGTCTCTCCGCGCTCCTCCGCGAGCTCTGCGGTTCAAAAGGGGGTGGGGGCGAATTTGCAGGACGAAGCACTGGCCTCAGAGGAACTGCCCGCCTTGTTCCGTATCCTTGGCCAACCGGTGGAACCGGAATCTTCGACCCGGGGGTGACCCGTGGCCCTGTCCCGACGCGAATTTCAGCTTCTGCAAGAGCGAGTGGCCAAACTCGAGATGCAGGTGCGTGCCCTGGATAACCGCCTCAAGGCCAATGAGAGCCTGATGAAACCTTCCAACCTTGCTCGCCGGGTGCGCGAGGGCGACGAGGAGATCAAGCGTGCCGCCGAGCGAGGCGAGATGTTCGACGCCCTGAGGCCTGAATCCGAGCCCTGAGCGACAGTCCCGCGCTTTGAGTCTGGACAACCTGTCGGAACTTAGCGTTTCCAAAACTGCCAGGACGGCGGCTCGGTCCCGGCCGGACCCGGCACCACCCGGTTCAAGAACCACCACCAGTAGGCCGGTGGGGGGTCGTTGATGATCTGATACTGCTTGAAGTTGGCGTGACCGATCTCGGTCACGATCTCGGCGGCCCGAGCGCGAACGACATTGTCGAGCGCCACGACCTCGCGCCACACCTCGAGGGGGTCGACCCCACGGAGGCGCAGCTCCTCCAGACTCTCCTGCACTTCGTCCCGATAGTAGAGCAGGTTCGGCGCGGCCAGCCCCAGATGCCCGATGTCCTTGACGTAACGCCGATAATCCTCGAGAACCTCGAGCAGATACTTGTATTCTTCGCGAGCTTCCTCGTCCAGCCCCTCGGGAACTTCCACCTCACACCCCGGCGATCTCGCTCAACAGCCTCTCGGCCACGGCCAGATCCTCGGGGGTGGTGATCTTCAGGTTGCGGTAGTCGCCCTCCACCACCCCCACGCGCCCGCCGCGCCACTCGATCAAGGAGCAGTCGTCGGTTCCCAGAAATCCCGCTCGTGCTGCGCTTCGGTGCGCCTCCAGGATGGTCTCGAACGGGAACAGCTGCGGCGTCTGGGCGGCGAAGAGCTCTTGTCTGGGCAAGGTGCGCGCTACCCGGCCCTCCTTGACGATTTTGACCGTGTCCTTGACGGCCACCATCGGCAGCACGCCATCCAGGTCGCCCAGACCGTTGACCAGGCGATGCAACACCTCGTGGCTGAGAAACGGTCGAGCGGCGTCATGGATGGCCACCACGTCCTCAGGGCCGGCCCGGCGCACAGCCAGGGCCTCCAGGGCGTAGCCGATCGATTCCTGGCGCTCGGCCCCCCCGGTCACGACGCAGGCCACCTTGGTCAGACCATTGTGGGCAAAGAGCCGGCGATACTCCTCTTCATCCCCTTCGGCGGCCGAAACCACCATCCGGGCCAGGGGGTCAAAGCTCTGCAGCGTTCGCAAGCTGTGCAACAGTAAGGGGCTGCCCCCCAAGGACATGAGCAACTTGTTCGTGCCGCCCATGCGCCGGCTTCTCCCGGCTGCGGTCACCACTGCCAGCAGGGCCAAGTCAGGTGCTCCGCTTGGGTGTGCTCTCTTCGGCCAGAAGCTTGGTGATATCGCGCGAAGTGCTGCCGTTGGAGCCGTTGGATTCGAAATCAGCCAGGCTGGAGGACGGCTCGTCCACCGCCTCGGTAGAGGAAGCCGTCTGGGAACGGACCCCGCCGGTCAGGCCTTTGAAGCGGCCGAAAATCATCTTGCCGGCGTTGTTTTGAACGATGGAGGTCACCTCCACGAAGACCCGCTCGCCCACGTGACGCCGGCCTTTCTCGACCACCACCATGGTACCGTCCTCCAGGAAACCGACTCCCTGGCCGGCCTCCTTGCCATCGCGGATCAGCTTGACGGGGATCTCCTCGCCCGGTAGCACCACCGGCTTCATGGCGCTGGCGAGCTCGTTGATGTTGAGCACCCGGATGTTCTGCAAGCTGGCCACCTTGTGCAGATTGTAGTCGGTGGTCAGAAGCGGCAGTTTGAGATCCTGAGCCAGTCGGATCAACTTGGAATCGACGGCCGTCTCCTCGAAGTCCTTTTTTTCGATGTGCAGGCCCGGGTGCTGGCGCAGTTTATGGAGAATATCCAGACCCCGCCGACCGCGATTGCGTTTCTGGGCATCTTCCGAGTCGGCCACCCTCTGCAACTCATTGAGCACGAACTGAGGCACGACCAGCGTCCCCTCCAGAAAGCCCGCCTCGCAGACGTCGCAGATGCGCCCGTCGATGATGACGCTGGTGTCCAGAATGAAGTAGCTCCGACCCCAGGGCGCGGCCGTGCCGGTCTCGAGCAGATTGCGGAAACTGTGGATGAAGACCAGTCGGCTGCCGAAGAACGCCCCCAGAAAGCTGAAGAAGACTGTGGTCAGAACGATCAAGAATGGTCCGAGATAATCGCCGACAAAGGGTATCTTGGAGAAATTGATGGCCTGCAGAGCCAGATTGATGAAAAACGCCACGATGAGACCGAACAAGAGCCCCGCCGACCCCATCAGCACTTCTTGCAGGGATAGCTTCTGCAGACCGACCGCCACCGCGTCGACGGAGCGGATCATCAGGTTGGCCAGGAGGGGGGCCAGAATGATGCCCACCAGAATGCCCAGCAGGATCAGGGCCGCGAAGTTTGTGTAAAGTGGCATCCCGTTGAGGGCGGAATAGAACTTCTGACTCTGCAGGGCAACATTATAACCGCACAGCCCACCAAAGACTGCGAAAATGCAGTAAAACATGCCCCGAATCAGTTTGGCCAATTGTCACCAACCTTCGCCAGGTTGCGATCTCGCAGCCCACACCGGCCTCGAAAGGAAACACTGCGCCTGGTTCGATCCTTTCAAAAGTTCAGTCTCCAGGCCGATTCTCCTGCCCCTCGGACAGGCCCAGGTCGAGCAGCGCCTGCCGAACGCTGGGAAAGGCCAGCTCGTGCCAGGGGATATCTCGAGGCAAGAACCAGCGGGCTTCCGAGCACTCGGGACCAGGGAAGGCCTGACCTGAGAGAACCCGAGCCTCATAGACGATCACCACCACGATGCTAGTGGCAGAGCTGTAGACGCCCAGCAACCGCTGACACGAGACCTCCAGACCGGTTTCCTCGAAAACCTCCCGAGCGGCCGCTTCAGGAGCCGTCTCGCCCCGGTCCATATAACCCCCGGGATAGGACCACAATCCCCGGGCGGGCTCGATGTCCCGGCGAATCAGCAAGATCCCCTCTGGGCCCTGCACCACCGCGCAACAGGCCACTTTGGGGTCGAGAAAGTGGACCTTGTCACAGGCCTGGCAGTAGTGGCGCTCCTTGCGATCGACCTGACGCAAGCTCAACTCGGCGGCACAGTCGGCACAATATCTCAAGGGGTTGCCCCCGGCTTCCAGGACTCGTACAATACTTCCACCCTATGAAGCACTATCGCTTTCGTATCGACCTTCGCGTCCTCAAGCGGGGAGGACCTGCCGGCCCTCCCCGAGAGCGGGTCGATCTCTCGCTCGAGGAAGAGCCCGAGGAGGAGAGGCTCTGCCCGCTCGCGGAAACCGGCGACCCTCAGGTGCGAGCCTACAATGCCAGCCTCTCCTGGGCCTGCAGCCAGCTGCCGGGCCGCTTCGTGACCGGAGGCCTGGAATACAACGTCTTCAAAGGACCCGAGCAAACCTTCCACGTCATCACTCGTCCCCGCACCAGCAAGAGCGAGCGTGTCTCGGAGGTGGTGGTCTTTCCGGACGGGCAGCTCTTGAGCCGGAGCTTGAGCCTGCAAGAAGGCGAGACGCAAGATCTCGAGGAGCTCTTCAAGGAGGGGCTGGAGTGGCTCGACCAGGACGATCAGGCTCTGGCCGACCTGCCCGGCTACGAGCTTCAGGCCACCTGGTATCAGCGAGAGGGAAACCGCCTGATGGGCGTGGAGCGCTGGCAACGCTACTGGGACCAGGCCACGGACAGCCTGGTCCACCACCAGACCGGCGCTCAAGCCTGATTACTCGCCTGGCCCGTCGGGTGCAAGCGCCTCGCTCCGGACCTCCAGGCCCGCCCGATGAACCTCGCGACCATCTACCTCGAAGGCCAGGGCGTAAAGACCGAAGTGGGGGAAGACCACTTCCTCCAGGCCGATGATCAGTCGCACGGTTGGCTCTCCGGCATAGTTGACCTGGTTGAAGCTGAGCGAGCCCTGCATCTCATACTCGGCCTGGCCGTCGGCATTCATCATGCGAAGCTTGAAGGGACGCTCCGGAGGGCTGCCCGGCTCGGCGCGAATCTGCAGCACGTAGAACATGCCGTCCAGGCTGCAAGGCACCCCGGGAACGTTGAGCCGATCAAAGCCGATGCCGCGAGCGTAGAGCTTGCCGGCATCTTGCTGGGCAAAGTGGCACAAAAAGCCAAAGTCCATCATGGGCATGGCAGCGCCTTCGGTCATCCGGAGGGAATTCTCCTCCCCGATCGAGGACCCGGCAGAGCCTGGCCCGGCGGCCCGAGACTGGCCTCCAGACCGGCCCCCTGAATGGCTTCCGCCAGCCAGGAGACGCCCACGATCTTGAGGGGCCGATAGTCCCCCGGCTCCAGGCCTTCCAGATTTCGAGATGGCACCAGGCAGCGCTTGAAGCCCATTTTGGCCAGCTCTTTGAGCCGCGTTTCCAGCTGAGTAACCGCCCGCACCTCACCCCCGAGCCCGAGCTCGCCCACGGCCGCAAGCTCCGAGTCCAGACTCACGTTCTGCCGGCTGGAGACGACTGCCAGGGCCAGGGGCAGGTCCAGAGCAGGCTCAAGCAAACGCAGCCCTCCTGCCACGTTGACGTAGACGTCTGAACGGGCCAGCGCCAGGTTGCTGGCCCGCTTGTTAACCACCGCCAGCAACAGGCTGACCCGATTGGGATCGACACCGACCGACCGCCGCGCGGGCGGCACTCCATTCTCGCTGCCAGGGTTGTGGCTAACCAGCGCTTGAATCTCTACCAGGAGAGGACGGGTGCCTTCCAGGGAAGGAAATACGATCGAGCCCGGACCGCCCCCGGCCCGCTGGGACAGGAAAAAGGCCGAAGCATCGGGGATGGACTCCAGCCCCCGTGCGCCCATGCGAAACAGTCCGATCTCCTGGGTGCTGCCGAAGCGATTCTTAACCGAGCGCAGAGCACGCACATTGTGCATTCCGTCGCCCTCAAAGTAGAGAACCGTGTCCACCAGGTGCTCGAGCACGCGCGGACCCGCCAGCTCGCCCCCTTTAGTCACGTGGCCGACCAGCAGCACCGGGATGTTCTCGGCCTTGGCCAGGCGCATCAGGCTGGCCGAGCATTCGCGCACCTGGGTGACGCTGCCGGGAGCCGGCGCGAGGTCGGAGCGGAAGAGCGTCTGGATGCTGTCAATGAAGACCAGCCCGGGCCGGGTGGAGCGGATATGCCCCTCAATAGCTTCCAGACGGGTCTCGGAGACCATGAAGATGCCCGGAGCCAGCGCGTTCAAGCGTTCTGCCCGCATACGAATCTGGCGGGCCGACTCTTCCCCACTCACATACAGAATCGGAGCTCGCGTCTGGGCCAACTTGCGGGCGATCTGCAGCAGCAGAGTAGACTTTCCGATGCCGGGAGGCCCACCGAGCAGCACCAGAGAGCCCGGTACGACGCCGCCCCCCAGAACCCGGTCGAGCTCCTCGACGCCGGTGTTGAAACGCGGCTCATCATCGAGAGCGACCTGGTCGAGGGCGACCGGGGCCTGACCCGGCTCGAGCGAGAGGGCGGCCCCCAGCGAGGTGCGCTGAACCGCCTCTTCCTGGAAGGTATTCCACTGGCCACAGTCGGGACAGCGCCCCTGCCACTTGGCCGACTGGCCTCCACATTCCTGACAGACGTAGTGGGTCTTGCCGCGAGCCTTCACGAGGACCTCCCGAAAAGAAAAAGAGCAAGACCCCGGGAACTCTTCCTGGTCACCCTGGCTCGCCCCGTGGGGCGGCTGACATCGCTGACACTCTGACCGTAGCGCTTGGCGGCGAGTGGGACCGTTTCCGGTCCAGTGATACCCTCTGCTGGCCAGTCATTTCTGGCGGACCTTCTCAGGTCTGGCCTGGGAGAACTCCCCGGCCCGGTGCTTGCTTCCGAGGAAGCAGCCTTGAGGTCGACACGAGTTGCCTTTTGGGCGCTTCGTTCCGGGCAACCCCCGTAGGGATTGGATTCTGCCCCGTGAGGCAGGTTCGCGCCACCTCGACTCGCAGACCGGAGCCTGTTGTTCGAGTCGTGCTCCAGAAGCACTTGGCTTCCAGAGCAAGAACGTGAATCGCAAGGTTCAACGTTCATTCGGGCGGGCGATGCGAGGCTCCTGAGCCTCTGCCAACCGGTCTTGCCGGGCTACTTCGGTTTCTTGCACTGGCAGTTCGCCGTCGCGATGGACCTCAGGGGGTCTCTCTGCAGGGCGGTTGAAGTAGCTTCGCCGCTCGGATTCCGTCGGGCGTGCCCGTCGGATGATGGCGCCCTCGTTGCGGACACACCTCTCGGTGCGGTCGCCTTCTTCGTCCGGAGGCGGTTCGCGCCGCCGGAAGCGTCTCAGTTCTCTGCAGAGGTCGCAGAGGCTAACTGGAGACGAGAGGGTTCGATTCAGCTTTGATGTCTTCGGGTGCCTGGTTCCTCCGTTCGCTCGGGGTCTTGCAGGCGGAATATACCATCCGGGGGTAGTTCACACAAGCCAACAAGTGTTCGATTTTTAGATTCTCATTCAAGTGGCGCCAGAGCGCCATTCAATCGAATGACAACCCGAGAAGTCCGTCAGGGTCTCGATCCACCAGCGAACACAGGGAACGGCTAGTTTCTCTCGGCCTCCTGTGTGCGCCAGTAGTTCTGGCCTGCCTCGCCCAGGGTGTAGACCGGGTCAAAATACTCATAGCGCCGATTGACCGCCTCGGGATCGTCTCCCTCGATGCTGGTCCGGTAGTTCTTGGTCCAGTAAGAGATGCCGCGCTCACGATCATAGTCGGAAACCTGGTGCACCCACCGCTTGCCCACATAGGGGACGTCGCAGATGATGCGGGGCGTAGCGTAGCCCGGCAGGTAGCCCATGATGTCGTGCTGCAGGCGCTGGGCCTCGTGCACGGCCAGTCGCCAGTGCTCCGAATTGGGGATCATGTCGCACATGTAGAAGTAGTAGGGCATGATGTTGGCCCGGTCGAGCAGCGTGAAGCAAAGGTCGAGCAAGTCTTTGGAGGTCCCGTTGACCCCCCGCAGCAAGACGCCCTGGTTGCGCACATCGCGGAAACCGGCTTCGTCGAGCAGATGGCGAGCCGCCCGAGCCACCAGCGGGGTCAGCTGCTGGACGTGGTTCACGTGAGTGTGCAGGGCCAGGTCTACGTCGTGTTGACGGGCCTTCAACCCGAGCCGCTCCATGGCGTAGCGCACCTCATCTTGCAGGAAGTGCTGGGGAAGGCCCATCAGGCCTTTGGAAGCCAGGCGGATGTCCCGGATGTGGGGGATCTCGATCAGCGCCGAAACGAATGACTCGAGCGAGTTGATGGGCAGGTTGGCAACGTCTCCTCCCGACACAACCACGTCGCGAATGGTGGTGGTGCGACGCAGGTAGTCGAGGATCTGCTGGTGACGCTCGGTCTGCTTGACCAGGAACCGATGCTTCTTGACCTGAGGCACGTCCCTTCCGACCAGGTCCATCCGGGTGCAATGGCCACAGTACTGGGGACAGGTCGAGAGCAACTCGGCCAGAACCTTGGTGGGATAACGGTGGGTCAGGCCCTCGACCACCCACATCTCGGACTCGTGCAGGCTGTCGCGACTGGCCCGGGGGTGATTGGGCCAGTCCGGATTGCGATCCTGGATGGAGGGCAACATGTATCGGCGCACCGGGTCGTTCTCGAGGTCCTCGAGATTCATGGTATTGAGCATCTGAGGGGGAACCAGCATGGACATCGTGGCGCGCTCTTCCAGGTCGCGGGCCATCCCTTCGGCCAGGCTGTCAGAAAGGTGCGAGCCAAGTGTCTCCTTCAGCTCGGCCAGGTTCTTGACCGTGTGCTTGCGCTGCCAGGTGGCGTCCTCCCACTCCTTCTCGGTCACCCGGGCATAGCCAGGGATGCGCCGCCAGTCGGGCTCGACGAACTCGCGCCGAGGAGGATAGGCGTATGGTTGCTCAGAGGCCTCGATGCTGCGAGCCTTGGGTTCATTGGAGATGATTGTCATGACGCCGTTTCCTTTCCATGGGCAATGCCGGGCTCAGTGTAGCCGGCCGCGACGGGTTTTTCAAGCGGTGCGACGGATCAGGTGGTAGCCGAACTTCGTCTGCACGGGCTCGGAGAGCTCGCCCACCGACAGTTGGAAGGCAACCTTGTCGAAGGCCGGCACCATCGCCCCTCGGGGGAACTCTCCGAGGTCTCCGCCGCTCTGCTTGCCGCTCGGGCATTGGGAATGCTCTCGCGCCAGGGCAGCAAAATCGGCCCCGGCCTGAATCTGCTCTCGCAACCTGGCAGCGGTCGCCTGATCGCTCACCAGGATGTGTGAGCAACGGCACTTCTCTTTGGGCTTGAAGAGGCTCCCCATCGCTCGACACTTGGGCAAACGCGCACCGAACTCCTCCGCGCGCGCCTGTATGCCAGGAATCATCAGGGTTTTCTCTCACCCTCTGTCGCTGTCGAGTTGTCAATAGGTTGGAAATATCTTCCCCGGTCGGGTCGCATACACTGCCCCCGATGACCCGCCAAACATACGGGACGCGCTTCAAACAACAGGGAGGATTTTAATAACATGCTCAGCACCATCGCCCCCAGCTTTAACAGCCCGGTGTCCGCCACCAGCCTGCGGCCCCAGAACCAGGAGCCGCCGGCTCCCCCCACCCCGCCCGCTCCCCCGCCGGACCAGGTCGACTT